>JAEYFY010000243.1 GCA_023454395.1 Pseudomonadota bacterium | reverse complement strand
ACCTTGACCGCGAAGGAGAAGCTATCGCGTGGCATTTACGCGAAGTTATCGGCGGTGATGATGAACGATTTAGTCGAGTGGTTTTTAACGAGATCACTAAAAATGCCATTACACAAGCTTTCCAAACTCCAGGTGAGTTAAATATAGATCGCGTTAACGCGCAACAAGCACGTCGCTTTATGGATCGTGTTGTGGGCTATATGGTTTCACCTTTACTTTGGAAAAAAGTGGCTCGTGGATTATCTGCGGGGCGAGTGCAATCCGTTGCTGTGCGTCTGTTAGTTGAACGTGAGCGTGAAATTAAAGCCTTTGTTCCTGAAGAATATTGGCAATTACATGCATCGCTGTTAACGCCTGACGAACAGCCATTGCGTATGGAAGTCACGCATTATAATGATAAAGCCTTTAACCCTGTTTCATCTGATGAAACACAGGTTGCGGTTAAAGCATTACAAAATGCGACCTTCACGGTAAAAGATCGTGAAGATAGACCAACATCGAGCAAACCAAGCGCACCACTTATCACATCAACCTTACAGCAAGCGGCAAGTACGCGTTTAAGCTTTGGTGTGAAAAAGACGATGATGCTAGCTCAGCGCCTTTATGAAGCAGGTTATATAACCTATATGCGTACTGACTCAACTAACTTAAGTCAGGATGCAATTCAAATGGCGCGTGATTATATCAATGAGAATTTTGGCGCTAAATATTTGCCGAAAGCACCAAATGTTTATTCGAGTAAAGAAAATTCTCAAGAAGCGCACGAAGCTATCCGTCCTTCTGATATCAACGTTATCGCAGAATCTTTAAAAGATATGGATAACGATGCCAAACGTTTATATCAACTGATTTGGAATCAATTTGTTGCTTGTCAAATGACACCAGCAAAATACGATTCAACCACATTAACAGTCGAATCAGGTGATTATAAACTACGTGCTAAAGGTCGTACTTTACGTTTTGCCGGTTGGACGAAAGTCATGCCAGCGATGCGTAATAAAGATGAAGATAAAACCTTACCTGCAGTTGATGTAGGGGCAAAACTGGCTTTAGTTGAATTAGAACCAACTCAGCACTTTACTAAGCCACCAGCACGTTTTAGCGAAGCAACTTTAGTTAAAGAGTTAGAAAAGCGCGGTATTGGTCGTCCTTCAACATATGCATCTATCATTTCCACTATTCAAGATCGTGGTTATGTAAAAGTTGAAAACCGTCGTTTTTATGCAGAAAAAATGGGTGAAATTGTCACAGATCGCTTAGAAGAGAATTTTAGCGATTTAATGAATTACGATTTTACTGCGCAAATGGAAGATCACCTCGACCATGTTGCTAATAATGAAGAAAACTGGAAAGCGGTATTAGATGCATTCTTCACTGATTTTAGTCAGCAATTAGATGTCGCTGAAAAAGATCCGGAAGAAGGTGGAATGCGACCAAATCCAATGGTGATCACGTCGATTGAATGTCCAACTTGTTCTCGTCATATGGGCATTAGAACAGCGACAACAGGCGTATTCTTAGGATGTTCAGGCTATGCTTTACCGCCTAAAGAGCGTTGTAAGCAAACCATTAACCTTATCCCTGAAGATGAATTATTAAATATTCTTGAAGGGGAAGATGCAGAAACTAACGCATTACGTGCACGTCGTCGTTGTCCGAAATGTGGTACTGCTATGGATAGTTACCTGATTGATACTCATCGTAAATTACATGTTTGTGGTAATAATCCTGCATGTGATGGTTATGAAGTTGAAGAAGGTGAATTCCGCTTAAAAGGTTACGAAGGTCCAGTTATTGAGTGCGATAAATGTGGCTCTGAAATGCACCTGAAAATGGGGCGTTTTGGTAAATACATGGGTTGTACTAATGATGACTGCAAAAATACGCGTAAAATTTTAAAAAGCGGTGAAATTGCACCACCGAAGGAAGATCCCGTTCCACTTCCTGAGTTGCCATGCGAAAAATCAGATGCTTACTTTGTCTTACGAGATGGCGCTGCGGGAGTATTCTTAGCCGCAAACACGTTCCCTAAATCAAGAGAAACGCGCGCGCCAAAAGTAGAAGAACTGGTTCGCTTTAAAGATCGTTTAGCAGAGAAAATGCGCTATTTAGCAGAAGCTCCGGTGGCTGATCCTGAAGGAAATCCAACTATTGTGCGTTTTAGTCGTAAAACAAAACAGCAATATGTTTCTTCAGAGAAAGATGGCAAGGCTACAGGTTGGTCTGCGTTTTATGTCGATGGCAAATGGGTTGAAAAAACCAAATAATATCGGCATGACGTGATAAATAAAAAAGCGACTAATGAGAGTTAGTCGCTTTTTTGTATTAAGAAGGTATGCTAATTAATTACATTGAAACAGTATTAATGGTTAATTTCTATTTGTCTGATATTTTACTTTGCTAATAATAAGACGGAGATACTATGAAACTGATACCTTTGTTACTATCTGGCTTACTCTTCACTTCTGTGGCAAGCGCTGCAACGTTAGATGTCACGTTAAAAGAAGCTTTACCGACGGGAGCAGGCAACGATATTGGTGTTGTGACTATCACTGAAACTGATTATGGGCTGTTATTTACGCCAAAACTCACTGGATTAACACCGGGTATTCATGGTTTTCATATCCATGCTAATGGTTCTTGTGAGCCGGATATGAAAGATGGCAAACCTGTACCAGCATTAAAAGCAGGAGGGCATTTAGATCCTGAAAAAACCGGTGTTCACTTGGGACCTTATAATAAAGCTGGGCATCTAGGTGATTTACCAGGATTAGTTGTAAATGATCATGGCGTTGCTGATTACGCAGTATTAGCACCAAAACTCACTAAACTTGAACAAGTGAAAGATAAAGCAATTATGGTGCATGTGGGTGGCGACAACTATTCTGATGATCCTGAGGCACTTGGTGGCGGTGGCGCAAGAATGGCATGTGGTGTGATTAAATAATTTAGTGACACTCGCATTATGAAATAAAAGCTGACAGATAACGTTGGCTTTTTTTATGCTTATTTATAGCTTATAACTATTCGATATAACAAAACCTAAATAACACTATTAATTACGTTAGACCGAAATGAAATAAGTGATATAGTGGTTATAAATTACATCTTTATTATTCTTTTTAGTTATATGAATATAAATAGAATAACGGAATAATAAGTCTTTTGTTGAAGGGATAGCCTCTCCATGAAATTACAACAGTTGCGTTATATCGTTGAAGTGGTGAATAACGATTTAAATGTTTCGACCACGGCAGAGCGTTTGTATACATCTCAACCGGGAATAAGTAAACAAATTCGCATGTTAGAAGATGAGCTTGGTATACAAATATTTTCTCGTAGTGGTAAGCATCTAACGCATGTGACACCGGCAGGTGAAGAAATTGTAAGGCTGTCTAGAGAGATTTTGTCAAAAACTGAAGCTATTCGATCAGCTGCGGGTGAACACACTTATCCAGATAGAGGCTCGCTATCAATTGCAACAACGCATACGCAAGCTCGTTATGTATTACCGCCAGTAATAAAAGGTTTTATTGAGCGTTATCCTGATGTTTCATTGCATATGAACCAAGGTTCACCAACGCAAATTGCTGAAGACGTATGCAGAGGTAAAAGTGATTTTGCGATCGCGACAGAATCACTGCATCTTTATAACGATTTAGTGATGCTACCTTGTTATCGTTGGAATCGTATTGTTGTGGTTTCAAAAGATCATCCACTTGCACAAAAACGAGAAGTGACGTTAAAAGAGCTTGCGGGTTACGATATCGTTACCTATACCCACGGTTTTACCGGACGTTCTGATCTTGATGATGCTTTTGGTAAAGTAGGGTTAAAACCTAAAATTGTTTTCACTGCAACCGATGCGGATGTCATTAAAACTTATGTAAGACTACATTTAGGTATTGGTGTAATTGCCAGCATGGCATTTGATCCTGTACTTGATAGCGATTTAGTTGCCATTGATATGCGTGATAAGTTTAGTTATAGCACCACTAAAATTGCGTTTCGTCGTAGTGGTTTCTTACGTGGTTATATGTATGATTTTATGTGGCGTTTTGCTCCTCATCTTACGCGTAATTTGATTGAGCAAGCTGTTGCGTTGCGAACTAACGAAGAGATTGAAGAGTTATTTAAAGATATCGAATTACCACTCGTGTAATACTGAAAGGCGGGTTATTCCCGCCTTCAAGCGTGTTCATAAATCTAATTTCTGCTATTACTCAACTCATTTCAAATAAAAATCCCCACTAAAAAAAGCATCTGATTTTGCAATGCTTAACTGACGGTACTTATTTAAAAAATCATAAAACTGACGATTAATCAGTGGATCATCAAGAGCGCTAGCATCAAATACAGAGGTAATGGTGGTGTACTCTAAAGAGAGGGTAAATTTACGGCCTATACAACTGGCAAGTAGCATTTTTGCTGATTGATAAGAAAAACGCAGGCTCAAAATTTTCAGCTTTGGAACAAAAATAAGATGATTATTATGATTGAGTATCTCCGTGATCCCCGCAATCGTTATCGTTTGATAGCTGTCTAATGATTTTCGTAAGCCGACTTCTATTTTTTGTCCTTGGGTACGTAAAAAATCAATAAATTCGCCAAGTGCAGGAGAGGTGGCATTGATTGCTGCTCCTAGTAATAATTGAATAAACGCTTGAGCAACAGAAAAATCATAGGTTTGTTTATGAAGCTTTTTTGTTTCGACTTTATTGTGTCCTAGAAGTGGTAAATGATTGAGAGTATCTAACCAATGTTCGGGGCGATAATAGGCTTCATTATCCTCTTTTTTTAATGCTGCAAGATGGTTTGCCATAATAGAAATAAGTCCAATTTGGATATTTTTAAGCTGTGACATTTTTTCTATTTCGGAAGGCTCAAAAGGTTTGGGTGACGCGATGATAAATTGCACTAAACCTTCTGAATCTTTTATATTTTGAGAATGTAATGGATTCATCGATAAGGTTTGCGGAAATGGGGGGGTAATAGGTTCTGCGAAATAGCTATCCGCATTCATAATATTTTTAAGTAAATCAGATTGTTTATTACTCATAAAAGTTATCCTTACGTAGTCATACCTCCACCATTAAATCTTAATTAAGCAAAAATCCTGAGACTAAAATTTATTAACACTATGACAGCCATAACATTACGTTAACAAATTGTGTGGTCTTTAAGCGAAATTCGGCGTTATATGATATGTTTAATAAATAACCTTACCTATTTTGATAGTTTAAACATGCTGTCAGTATAAAAATAAGAAGGAGGAGCTATGTCGTTACGTTTGAAAAAAGAGAGCCATGCTACGCTCTTAGTCGGATCTCAAGAATATGAGTACTACCGCCTTTCAGAAGTTGCCCGCCAATTAGGCGATATTACCCGTCTTCCTAAGTCTCTGAAGGTGTTACTAGAAAACTTAGTGCGTTATCTCGACAATGATACTGTTGTTGAGGAGGATATTAAGGCACTCGTTGAGTGGCAAAAAACAGCACATGCATCACGAGAAATTGCATATCGACCGGCAAGGGTACTTATGCAAGATTTTACTGGTGTGCCTGCTGTTGTTGATTTAGCCGCTATGCGTGAAGCTGTAAAATCTTTGGGTGGGCAAGTGGATAAAGTTAATCCATTATCACCCGTTGATTTGGTTATTGACCACTCTGTTATGGTTGATGAATATGCCAGTAAAAATGCGTTTGCTGAAAACGTGGAAATTGAAATGGAGCGTAACTATGAACGCTACCTTTTTTTACGTTGGGGACAACAATCCTTTGAACGCTTTCGCGTCGTGCCACCGGGTACAGGAATTTGCCATCAGGTAAACCTGGAGTACTTAGGCAAAGCGATTTGGTCTGAGGTGCAAAACGGGCGTCATGTGGCTTATCCTGATACCTTAGTTGGTACGGATTCTCACACCACAATGATAAATGGTCTTGGTGTTTTAGGTTGGGGAGTAGGCGGCATTGAAGCAGAAGCTGCAATGTTAGGACAACCTATCTCCATGCTAATTCCAGATGTTGTTGGCTTTAAATTAACAGGAAAATTACGTGAAGGGATCACGGCAACGGATCTGGTATTAACCGTCACACAGATGTTACGCGCTCATGGTGTTGTGGGTAAATTTGTGGAGTTCTATGGAGATGGTTTAGCGTCATTACCTTTAGCTGATCGTGCAACCATAGCGAATATGTCGCCAGAGTATGGTGCAACCTGTGGATTCTTCCCAATAGATGATATCACCCTTGATTATTTGCGTTTAACAGGACGTGAAGAACAAGAAATTGCACTTGTTGAAGCTTATAGCAAAGAGCAAGGTCTATGGAGACATACAGGTGATGAGCCTATCTTTACGTCAACATTATCGTTAGATATGGGAACCGTTGAAGCGAGCCTTGCAGGACCTAAACGCCCTCAAGATAGAGTCAATCTACCGAGTGTACCTAAGGCATTTAAAGCAGCAGTCGATCTTGAAACCAATAAAAAACCACTGGCACAGTTTCCTCAAGTAAAAATTGATGATTATCCTGCATTTGAGTTAACCGATGGTGCAGTCGTTATTGCCGCGATCACATCATGTACCAACACATCAAATCCTAATGTTTTAATGGCCGCCGGATTACTGGCTAAAAATGCGGTAGAAAAAGGCTTGCAGCGTAAACCTTGGGTTAAGTCTTCTTTGGCTCCTGGCTCTAAAGTGGTCACAGATTATCTTAATTTGGCAGGATTAACGCCTTATCTTGATGAGTTAGGATTTAATCTTGTGGGATATGGTTGCACAACATGTATTGGTAACTCAGGACCTTTATTAGCACCGATTGAAAATGCAATTAAGGATAATGACTTAACTATTGCAGCTGTATTATCCGGCAACCGTAACTTTGAAGGTCGAATTCATCCCTTAGTGAAAACCAACTGGTTAGCATCGCCACCTTTAGTGGTTGCTTATGCTTTATCAGGAAATATGAATATCGATCTTACGAAAGAACCATTAGGTAAAGATAAACAGGGCGCTCCCGTTTATTTAAAAGATATTTGGCCTGACAGTAAAGCCATTGCTGATGCTGTCGAGAAAGTTAAAACAGAGATGTTCCATAAAGAGTACTCTGCTGTATTTGAAGGTGATGAAACATGGAAATCACTGCAAACACAAGATACACCTGTCTATGATTGGCAACCAGACTCTACCTATATTCGACATCCTCCTTTCTTTGAAGGTATGTCAAAAACGCCGGCTCCGATTAAAGATATTCATCAAGCCAGTATTTTGGCTATTTTAGGTGATTCGGTGACAACTGATCATATTTCACCAGCAGGTAATATTAAGGCGGATAGTCCCGCAGGGCGTTATTTGCGTGAACATGGTGTTGAGCCGAAAGATTTTAACTCTTATGGCTCCAGACGCGGGAATCATGAAGTAATGATGCGAGGCACATTTGCCAATATTCGTATTCGTAACGAAATGGTGCCAGGAATAGAGGGCGGTTTTACCAAGCATATTCCAACGGGTGAAATACTGGCGATTTATGATGCTTCAATGCGTTATCAGCAAGAAAATACACCACTGGCAATTATTGCAGGTAATGAATATGGCTCTGGCTCTAGCCGAGATTGGGCAGCGAAGGGAACGCGTTTATTAGGTGTGCGAGTCGTCATCGCAGGCTCTTTTGAGCGTATTCACCGTTCTAACTTAATCGGCATGGGGGTTTTACCTTTAGAATTTCCTAAAGGGGTTTCTCGTCAAACATTGGGTCTAAAAGGTGATGAGAAAATTGAGATCACCGGGCTTCATGCATTAATACCGAATCAAAATGTCGCGGTTAATATTACTTTTGCAGATAATCGTACTGAAACTATTATGGCGCGTTGTCGTATTGATACTCAAACTGAATTAGCTTATTTCCAACATGGTGGCATATTGCATTATGTGATTAGAAATATGTTATAAATAATATTCTAATAACATATATAAAAAATATTAAGTTATTCTCACAAAAGACAGTATTTAAATTTTAAATACTGTCTTTCTATTTTAAATTAATAGGTCTATTTTTTATTTAATGTTACCTAATTATTTTTTTTCTTTATATTATTCCAATGGCTCTTGTTTTGGAGGTGTTTCTATTTCAATAAGATTATATTAAATAAACGCGAGGCGTATAATGAAAAAATATATTATTACAAATGAATCCAAAGAATATAATGGCGTTACTCTGTTTAAAATTAAAAGAGTATATACTGGTAGTCCTGGGGGATGGATTGAAAATGAAAGTAATTTAAGTCGAGAAGATGGTTGTTTTATTTATGATGATGCAATGGTATTTGGTAATGCGAAAGTGATAGGAAATGCAATAATATCAAAAAATGCTAAAGTTTATGATAATGCGATAATTTCAGGTAATGCTAAAGTATCTGATGATGCAGCAATATATGATTCTGCTGTAGTCACACAAAACGCGAGAATTAAAAATAGAGGTGTTGTTCGAGGAAATGCCAAAGTTGAAGGTAATGCGGTTGTTTTTATGGATGCTATTGTTGAAGGAAATACCGTCGTATCAGGTGTTGAAAAAGTTAAATATTATATAGGTAATTGGGAAGATATTGAAAGTGTAATAAAATTTACTTTTTTTATTAATCACTTGGAACAAGAATCAAATATTTATGCAAATGGTAAACATCAAGTTCCTATCGGGGTTGATTTAATTGTACTAGATAAAGAAGAAAGACATTTTAAAGTGTCAAAAGAAGAAATGCATAAAAATATTTGTATTGTTGATGATAAAAATAATACGTTAAATTCAGATATCCATATTTCTAAAGAAGCAAAAGGTTATGTTCATCCTCACAGTGAGAATCTTTTTGAGCAAATAGATTATTCAGCATGTATATGGTATGTATCTGTTGATAAAATCATGGATACTTTAAAACTATGTGCAAAATTTACTGTCAATGGTACAGAATATACAACCGCTTTTAGACCTAATCGTCCTATGTATCAGCAGAGTGTTGTAACATTAAATGTTATACCGCCCCGCGTTTTTACAAAAGAGGATATGAATATTGATCCGCTAATATACCCAGAAGTAGAAAAAAATGTATCAATACCCGGTGGAACGCTGTCTAAGTATTACCTTGCATTTAATGGTAATGGCGGTGCAATAACAACAGGTGCAGAATGTGAGGAAAATAAAGATTTTTATTATTATCATAAAAATATTTATCAATTAATAGGTACATCAACGGATCAATCGGTTTTATTAGATCCTTCTGGTTATTATACAAAAAGTTTCCATTTTGAGAATACGCCCTCAATTAAAGTAACATCAAGTAATAAAAAAAAAGTAGGATTATGTTTCTGGACTTATAGTATAAATATTGGGCTACCATTGTTTTCAAGTAAGAAAGAAGAAAAAATGGATTGTATTATTCGAGATCAATATGGGAATGGTGCTAATGTATCAGTTAAAGCAGATGAAAATAATAAATTAATTTTTATGTTAGATAATAAAGTGAAATTATCCTATTAATTTATATTGAGATTAAATTTAATCACTAGGTATTAACTTTATACAATTTTTATAAATAATATAGGTGTAAGGCGAGTTTTATTCTCAATAAAAAATACCATTTTTCTATTTTAAATAGAACATATACTAAAATTAAACTATTAAATTTTTGTTGGTGATAATAAAAACGCTAATTAATAATAAGGATATTTTATGGAATATAAGTTTACTAATGAATCAAAAAAATATAATTGAATAACCTTATCGAGATAAAAGAGTAAATAAATGATTGGGTCACATGTTAATCACAAGTGACCAATCAATATTATTAATAATTTTACCAGCCTTGAATTGCCCCACCATTAAAAATGGTTTCGGCAGCCGTGGCAACTTCGGGTGACTGATAAGCCTTAATAAAATCACGGACGTTATCAGCGTTTTTATTGTCTTCTCTTGTCACAATAATATTGGTGTAAGGCGAGTTTTTATCCTCAATAAAAATACTGTCTTTGGTAGGTGATAAATTAATTTGCTGGATATAAGTTGTACTGATAATAGCGACAGTGACTTTTGGATCGTTTAAAACTCGCGGTAATTGCGCGCCTTCTAGCTCCATAATTTTAAGCTTGTGAGGATTATCAATAATATCGATAGCCGTAGGCAATAAACCACTGTTTGGTTTTAGCGTAATAAGATTTTCTTTATCTAATAACAGTAATGCTCGACCTAAATTAGTGGGATCGTTAGGAACTGCAATGGTATCGCCGGATTTTAACTCTGAAATATGTTTGATTTTAGTTGAATAACCCGCCATAGGAAAAACAAAGGTATTACCGACAGCGACTAAATTGTAACCACGAGATTGATTATCTTGGGCAAGAAAAGGGCGATGTTGAAAAACATTGGCATCAAGTTCTTTATTTGCAGTGGGATCATTAGGCAATAATGAACCACTGAAACTTACCAATTCGACTTCTAAGCCATATTTTTCTTTTGCGACTTTTTTAGCAATCTCAGCTACATCTTGTTCAGCACCATTAATCACACCAACCTTGATTGAATAGCTATTTTTATCGCTATTATCACAGCCTGTTAATAATGTTCCCGCTAATAACAACGCGCCGAAAATCCGACCAGAAAAATGTAATGGCATAATGTATTCCTATAAAAATTTATTTATTAATAAATAACTTAGGAACCGATAGATAGTCAATGAAATCACATATGACAAATTTTCACATGATATAATTTAATGATAAAAAAGATGTAAAAATAAGAAGTAAGGAAAGAAAAATAGATAAAGAATGAATTTATAAAGTAATAGAATAAAAGGAATAAAATAAAAAATCCGAGCGCTTAGACTCGGATTTGAAAAGAATTAATGCTGTGTTGTTGCTGTATTATTGCACTTTCTTAAATAAAAGATGGCCCATTTTATCGGCTTTAGTATCAAGATAATGTGCATTACTTGGATTACGTCCTACAATTAAGGGCACTCGCTCAATGACATTGATGCCAGCAGCTTTCATGATTTCAATTTTCTTCGGGTTATTGGTTAATAATCGAACTTCATGAACACCTAAGAGGTTATACATATCAGCACAAAGGGTAAAATCACGTTCGTCAGCTTTAAAACCTAGTTCGAGGTTCGCTTCAACGGTATCTAATCCTTTATCTTGTAATGCATAAGCTCGTATTTTATTTAGTAATCCAATATTTCGCCCTTCTTGACGATGATAAAGTAATACGCCACGACCTGTTTTGCTTATTTGTGAAAGCGCAGCTTCAAGTTGGAAACCACAATCACAACGTAGGCTAAATAAAGCATCACCCGTTAAACATTCTGAATGAATGCGAGATAATACTGGCTCGGAGCCTGAAATATCACCATAAACAAGGGCGACATGATCTTTTCCTGTTGCGATTTCTTCAAAACCCACCATTAAAAACTCACCAAAAGGAGTAGGTAGTTTTGCTTCTGCGATACGTCTTAATTTCATTATTTTTGACTCATAATTTCAGGTGAAACTCTTGTTCGAGATTATACACTTTATAACGAGAACAAAGAGAAATAAAACACTGAAATGCTTCCATGTCTGATAGACAAGGAATGGGGATAACACACACTTATAAATTCACACCACTACAAGCTATCAGATTTTACGCCTTCTTGCATAATGATTTATTGCTAAACTTGCATCGTTTATACTGATAGTCTTTAGCCGTAAATGGAAGAGAACATGTGTATTTAAGAAAAGGCAATATATTGAATAAGCAAGTAACAAAGTTGATCCTATTAGGTAGTGTGTTGCTCTTAATCATACCAAGTGCTGTGTTGATATTAGGTTGGCAATGGCAACCTACCGATCACCCTTTAGGCGGTATAAGTACATTATGGATAGCAGATAGTGCAGCAAAACCTTGGGGGACAGTGACGGTTATTGTTGTGTTAGCGTTGCTCTTTATGGTTTTGAAATTGAAACTTAACCATTTCATTCAATTAGCAGTGATAATTATTGCTACATTATCTATTGGGCAATTAATTAAGGTTGCGGTTAAAAATACAGTTAAAGAGCCTCGCCCTTATGTTGTTTGGGTGAGTGAAAATTTGCACATTACACCAGAGGCGTTTTATCAAGTATCAAGATCTGAGCGAGAACAATTGCTTCAAAATGGATTAATTCATTCACCTGTGCTCCCAAAATGGCAGCTTAAACATTGGAAAGCTGAAACAGGTTATGCTTTTCCGTCTGGTCATAGTTTATTTTCAGCCACACTCGCATTATTTGTTTTTGCCCTTTTTATGTTGCGTCGCCATTATTTTTTAGCGTCACTCGGGTTATTATGGGGAATTAATGTCACGGTAGGGCGTATTGTATTAGGAATGCACTGGGCATCTGATGTGATTGTCGGTATTCTTATCAGCACAGTGTTGGTTTGGTGTGCATTTAAGGTGATTGAGCGGCGTTTATGGCTCTAATCCTGACAATAGCCTTTATTTTTGAGATACAGAATGTCTTTTTCAGTATTTATGTGAAAAAATATACGAAAATCAGATGTCTCTAAGAAATGACTTTCTTTGTGCGCAGTGAAAATGCTACCTTTATCTGTCTACTAAAGAAAAGAGAATAAAAAAGGAAATAATGTGAAAAAAGTCCTACTTTTTATTTTGGTTATTCTTGTTCTTG
>JAEYFY010000241.1 GCA_023454395.1 Pseudomonadota bacterium | reverse complement strand
CAGCCAATACAACGTTTTTCATCATGTAACATGACAAATTGTTTATCATTATTGTTCATCGTTATTTTTTTCCTTAAGCCCGACTAATTCTGACACCTGATGTATGCACATCAGTACCTGATACAGGGCTAATTTCATGAGGCAATAAGTTGCCACAGTGAACGCCTGTTGTAGTCGCGGCTGTTCTCGCACCTGCTTTTGCACCTGATCCCATATAAACAAATACCGTATCAGGGCGAATACCTTCAGTGATCAAAGCATGTGCTTTTTCTTTGCCTATACTGTTTTCCAGGATGATTTCATCACCATGTTTAATTCCATGGTTTTTCGCTGTTTCAGGGTGAAGCCAAACAGGGTTTTTCCACATTAATTCAGCTAATAATGGTACGTATTGTGTTGCACCATTAGTATGAACGGCGACTTTACCTTGGATAAAATAAAGCTCGTCTTTTTCTTTTAATGGGAAGTTGTGGAAGCGCGGAATACCATAGTTTTCTAAACGGCTTTCTAATTCTTCAGAGTAGATTTCAATTAAGCCACTTGGTGATTTAAAGGAGAGGGCTTTTTCCATTGTATTGTTGCTATCAACATGCTTAATTGCATCTGGATATTGCTCAACAAAGGCTTTTACATAAGAAGGCTCACGTAATAATAGTGGAACACCATAAGAGATATAACCTTTTTTATGCATCTCTTTATAAAGTTCTTCGCTACCATTAACTTGATATAGCTGTCTTACTCCCATGTTTTCCCAAGGGAAATAGGCTTCTAATCCTAATGCTTTACCTAATTCCATCCAAATTAACCAACTTGGTTTAGTATCACCAATAGGTTCGACAACTTGCTGGCGTAATGCATAAGCTGGGTTTAAACCTGAAACATCAGAAATCTCTTCATCACGCTCTAAATAAGTGGTTTCAGGTAACAGATAATCTGCATAAGCAGCACTTTCACTTAAATAAACATCGCAGCTAACAATTAAATCTAATTTCTGTGCTGCTTTTTCTAACTCTGGGCGACAACTGACTGTTTGGAATGGATTGTGACGAGACATAATCCATGCTTTTGTTTGATACGGTACACCCTCTAAAGTTGAATCAATAATCGATTGAACAACGCCACCACCTTTATTGATGTATTTAAATTGTGGTGCTGTTGCATCAATACGTTTTGCGGTAATTTCAGGCATACCTTTAACGCTTGGTTTCGCTAATTCAGGAGCAACATTAATGCCCGCTAATTTATTGTATTTTGACGCTGCTTTTTTCTGATACATACCGCCTTCACGTTCAATGTTGCCAAGTAAGGCATTGAAGGTGAAGATCATTCTGCGCATATTGATCTCTTCTTTATTAAAGGTTGCGCGGTGACCAGGCATAATCAGTGCATGAGGTGCTTTTGCTGCTATTTCGCGTGCGATACGAACAATATCTTTAGCGGGAACATCAGAATGAGCTTCAGCCCATTCAGGTGTTGTATCTTGTAGAACGTCTTTTAATTGTGGTAAGCCAACCGTAAATTTCTCAACGAAATCTTTATTGTAGAGATCTTCTTTAATTAAAATATGGCACATTGCCATTAGAACAGGTAAATCTCCACCTGGGCGGATTGCAAACCACTCATCAGCTTTACTTGAAACGACAGATAAACGAGGGTCAAAACTGACTAGTTTTGCACCGCGCTCTTGAGCGGTCATTAGTTCGTGTGTCTCTGCGACTTCAATACCTTCATAAAGGTTATGACCGAAAGAGAGAATATATTTAGAATTTGCTAAATCCATTGCAAGATCACCGCCCATCATCACTGATGCTGCAATGGCTTTACCCGCAGGGCAAGTCGATGCATGTGTAAACGTGTTCGGTGAACCAAAGGCAGTAGCTAAATGGAAAAGATGAGAAGAGAGCGAACCTGATTTAGATGAAAAAGAGATACTTTCTGCACCATAATTTTGTTTTATGGCGTTCATTTTTTCTGCAATTTCTTGATAAGCTTGTTCCCAGCTTATCACTTCCCATTCACCAGCCCCTCTAGGACCTTTGTGTTTCATCGGTTTGACAATCCGGTTTGGATCATTAACTAGGCTAACGCCACTTCCCCCTCTTGCACAAACTCGGCTACTCTGGTGCTCTGCATTTCTATTTCCTTGGATAAAAACGGTCTTGTTGTTAACAACCTGAGCTTCTATCGGACAACGATAAGAACACATTTCACACAGACTAGGTGTTAATTTGGGCTGACCCTTAAGAGAATCTACAGGATTAAATGCAAGCGCACCCGGTGGTAAACTACTCACGGTACAACCCACACATCCTATCCCCATCCCCTTAATAAAAGAACGACGACTAATACTCATATAACCTCCAGTTTCTTCTTATAGCTAAATATTATATACGGACGATTAAATAAATATTTGAAGGTGTCTCCATTTTATTAATCCATAAGTGATGAGTTAGTTGTAAATAATAAATAATAGAAAATAAGAAGTTAATAAATGTCACTAAATAAATTAACTAAAATAGACAAAATTAAATGATAATTATTTTCTTCTATTAAATGCTTTTATAAAAGCTTGGAGAAGGAATAGGGGATTTTAAGGGATGATGAAGTTACCGTTTGTTCTTTTAAATTCACTAACTTATCGTATTAATCCATTTTATTAAAGTGTATTTAAAATATATGATTAATAATAATTAAAATTTGACAATAAAACCAATCGATATATAATTATTTATATATCGAAAGTTGATTTTATTGTAATTAATTTGTTATTTAAAAATCAGAATAAATAATATTTTTGATGCTATTTAAATCCAGTTTTTTCTTAAATTATCTTCTTATAAAAATAGCTAACTTGTTATTTTGATAATAAATACAAATAAAAAAGAAAAATAAATCGGTGATTAATGGTACGAAAAATGCTCAATTAAACGTAAACAGACTGATACTAAATACGAGACAATTTATAAATTATTATTCATTATGTTTAAATATTAATTAATGATATTAATAGTTATGGAACTGTATCGTGATTGTCAAAAAGAGATATTTTTTGTTTTATGTGTCTTAATAGCATTAAGGCTAAATGAAGATACGTAGAAAAAAGATGGGGGAAATGTTAAAAAAATGGCAGTTTTTTGAACACTCAAAACCACCATTTGCCACATATTTTATGTGTAGCCATTATTGTTTTTTCGTTGTTTATTGTCTTGGTATCTTCTACATAAAAGATACGATTTAAAACAGCATGACAATTAAAACAAGACTCAGTAACAGAGGATAAACTCTTGCATGCCATTTGTCGGGAATACGAGATAAAAAGCGTTCAGAGATCTTCAAGCCAATCCAAGTGCTACAAATCAGAATAAGTGCAGCTTTTAGCCAAATATAACCAATAAAACCAGATTCACTATTTAAAGGTGACGTAAAAGAAAGAGTGATATAAGTGAATGTTGCAGTGAGCGCTAAAGGTAAGGTTAGTGCGTTCGCCATTGCTGCTGACTGTGCCATTGGTGTTCCTCTACGGCGCAATAAAGGGACTGTCATCACACTTCCACCAACCCCTAGAAAAGCGGCAATAATACCAATCACTGTTCCATTAATGCTTTCTTTTACTTTGGTTACTTTTTTTGCGTTGTGAGTAGGGGCCATAAAACCGGGGCGAAAATAGCAATCTAAAATAGTGACAAAAAGATAACCAATAAAGATCCACTTGATCCACACACCTTCAACCATTAAGGCGAGTAGCGCACCTAAAATCCCACCAAAAGCGATACCAATAAATAGAATGGACATGATATTCCAATCAAGCCTTTTTGCTTTATGGTGTTTAATAGTTGTGACTGTCGCAGAAAACAACATAATTAATGCAGAGGTAGCAACCGCGATTTGCATTGCATGTTCAGCAGGTAAACTGTCTATTCCCCAGAGTGTAAGAATAAGTGTATAGAGTAAGGGAACAGTGACAAAGCCACCACCAAAGCCAAATAACCATGTTGTGATGCCTGAAATTAAACCAAAAGAAATCAGCCAGAGTGTCATTTTAAATCTCCTGTTGAGTCAGGAGATTAACAATATAGAATAAAGTGATGGCTTACCCACGCGATAATGACAAGTTTATACGAATTTAGGACAATTTAAATATTATGCGTAATATCGATATCAACAGTGTGGATAATCTTCCTCGTGATATTTTGGCATTAGGCTCTGATTATCCTTATGACACATTACTTGAAGCTCACCATCATCGACGCGCTCAATTTTTATATGCTCCTAATGGGGTAATGAAAGTGAAAACAGAAGATGGTCAATGGATAGTATTACCTTACAGTGGCGTGTGGATCCCCGCAGAAAAAGTACATCAAGTACTAATGTTGGGGAGTAGTACTTATAGTCTCTATATTGAGCCTAATAAAATTCCTCGTTATTCAGAATATTGTGAGGTTTTACAAGTTTCTCCTTTGCTTCATCAGCTATTACTTTCGGCCAATGAGCTTCCTTTACTTTATGATTTAGGTGGACGAGATAGCGCATTACTGACTTTGCTTTGTCATGAATTAGCTCATGCTAAGCCATTGCCTTATTTTACGCCATTACCGCAACATGCTTTATTAGATGAATTGTGTACTGAATTTATGTCACAACCTAATATTCGCACAACACCAGAAATGTGGGCTGAAAAATTAAATAAGAGTCTACGTACTTTTACCCGTCTTTTTCATAAAGAAACAGGTCTTTCTTTTCGAGATTGGCGTCAAAAAGCGTGTTTAATGTATGCGTTAACGGCTTTAAAGAAAGGTGATTCAGTTACTGAAGTTGCTTTAGAACTGGGTTATGAAAATCCGAGTGCCTTTAGCGCGATGTTTAATAAAGAGATGGGATATTCACCGAAATTGTTTTTAAAACAACTGAAAGAGTTTTAATAGAGAAAGTATATATAAGAAGAAACATAATCACTGATACTGATATTTATCAGATGGTTTTTAAGCCAAATGATATGTTCAAAAAAGAAACAAAAAAATTCCTTCCAATATCAGTGCGTTAAAACTTGATTAATAGAGAGTGAGGGAGGTAAAATGTAGCCCGTCCATAAGTTATACTTAATTTTTTCATGTATGTTCCCTTAGTTAAATGGATATAACAAGCCCCTCCTAAGGGCTAGTTACAGGTTCGATTCCTGTAGGGAACGCTCTGAATCCATTCGTATTAGTTCGCAAAATCCCACAAAACTCAATATTTACAGCAAGTTCTTTTCCGTTACCGTTCGTATTGATTCGTTGATAACCGTTATCTTTATTGGGTAAATATTGGGCTAATATTGTAAATTAGCTCAATGGGATAACCCTAAAAACTGAATTATCTTATAAGATCAACGCCTAATAAAAGTACCACTTGTTACTCATTGACAGTATTATGTGTAGAGTTTATGAATATGCGAACTATGATGCTGCTCATCATAAGATAATTAGCGGAGAACGTTATGAAGTATCGCCTGTGCGGTGTTGCTCTTTCAGTCGCCTTACTTTCAGGATGTGCAAGTACCTCTAATAATGGGGAGGGGCGCTCTGACCCATTAGAAGGGTTTAACCGCCAGATGTTTGATTTTAACTACTATGTTTTAGACCCCTATATCTTACGCCCAGTTGCCGTTGTTTGGCGTGATTATGTGCCGCCACCAGCAAGAAATGGCTTATCTAACTTTTTAGGTAATTTAGAAGAGCCAGCAAGTATGGTAAACAGCATATTACGTGGTGATTTTGAAAAGGGTGCAAAACATTTTGGTCGTTTCTGGATCAATACCGTTTTTGGTATGGGCGGCTTAATAGATGTTGCTGGCATGTCTAAAGAGACGATGGAAAAAGAAGTCCCAATGCGATTTGGTAGCACATTAGGGCATTATGGTATGGATTACGGTCCTTATGTTGTTGTACCAGGCTATGGTAGCTTTACTGTCCGTGAAGAAGGTGGTGATTGGGCTGACTTAACCTATCCTATGCTGAGCTATTTAACATTTTGGATGTCAGCAGGTAAGTGGGCATTAGAAGGCATTGAAACACGAGCGCAATTGCTAGATTCAGATGCGATTTTACAAAACTCCTCTGATCCTTACTTAATGATGCGTGAAGCTTACTTCCAGAGTAATGACTTCCAAGCTGGCACGGTAAAAGAGAACCCTAACGCAAAAGCAATTGAAGATGATTTAGATTCCATTGACTAATCGTTGCTACTCGTTTTATGTATAAATGAAAAATGGTCTGAAAACAGACCATTTATACTGTAACCAAACAAATTGTGTTTGGTTACAGCCATTACATTATTTATCATAGATATGAAAAACTAATTTACTGATTTTAAATTGAATAATACCGAGTGAAAAAACATATTTTTATCCTATTTTGTCAACAGAGTTTTGTTGATTATCACAATAAATATTGTCTTTAATAAAGATAATATTATTAATAAATCTTCTCAAAAACTAATTATTATTTTTATTAACTCATTCTTATCCATTGATATTGTTCGGATGATAAATCTTATTAATAATATTGTTTGTTAATTAAAGCCTTTTTTGAAAATACTTTATATATAAATTATAGCGTTATGCTTGATTTTAATTTTTAGCATGATATAAGTTATTTTTATAATAATTATATAGATTAACTATTTGTTAGTAATTTATCTTGATAATTATTACATGATGTTTTCTTCAAAAAACATTGAAGTAATTTAATATCCTCAATATTTTACTCTTCCGTTAAATAAATTGATTACTTTAGTTGTTATTATTTTAATAAGTAAAATCACTGGTATTAATTAATTTTTAACCAAATGAAATGGAGTATTTAATTATGAGTAGTATTAATAGTTTCTTTTTAAATAAGTCACTGTCAGGTTTGAAGAATGAATCATATATTATGCCACAGGGAGATCCGACAGTAGGATACCCACAAATTTGTCTGCGATCGAATAGAAAACCTGAGCCGACAGATTTAGATGCTATTTGTGAGATTGCCGATAAAGCAGCATCTGATTATCCCGATGATAAAAATGCTAGAGCTAAAGCCGTGGTAACTGCATTAAATCAAATTTGTGGCGGAGGAAGCTTAGGACACGCTTGGGTCATTGTTTTTGAAAGTAAAGATGTGACTGATTCAAATTGCCATCGATATGGCTATCATGAAGGTGTTGGATATACTAAAAATAGAAGTAATGATCGTCCAACTCGAGGCTTTGCTTATCAACTTTGTTTAAAAATCTCTCAAGAGCAATTTAATCGCTTAGAACATGTTGTTATTCCTCAATTAAATGAAGAAAGTACGGAGATAGCAAAAAACTTTAATATGCGCCCAGGCAATGGCGAAAAAGGTGTATATACCCCTGTGACGAATTGTACATGGTTTGCAGGTAATCTGTGGAATAGAACTATGGATCAGTCCATAGAATTTAAACAACCATTTTCAGGGAAAGAACATGCAGAAGATTGGGGAATTGATTATCTTTATAAGATAGAGGATGTGGCAGATCCCGGCTATCTTTCAATGAAAATGAAAAGAGAGATAATTAAAAACAATGACTTTGCAAAATTAGATTTTCACAATTCAAGAGATATAACATCATCTAAACTCAACAAGGCGTTAGAAAAAAATAAACATATCCATATTGAATTATATGATGGGCATTGGTCTCCTAATATTTATATTCCAGAAATTGCACCTGTTGATAATGCGGTGATTTATATAACCAGTAATGCTGGATATAATTCAACGGTACATGTTGCTAATCAAAAAAAGAATATTTCTAGAAATGAAGAACTATTTTTTGTTGGCGATCAGAATGAACGTTGGTTTATTCTTTTTTAAGTATCGAGAATTATTTTAACTATAATCGAACTAATAAAAAACGCCCTGTTTTTAACAGCGCGTTTTTTATTAGTTTAAATGCTCTTAAATAAAAGAGCATTTTTGTATCGATATTATTAAGCGTATAGATTAAAAACGGTAGTTAAAGTTCATACCGTATAACCATGCTTTACCTGATGATTCAAATTCATAAGCAGGTAATGGTAAATCTTCAGATAATTTCTCTTTGATTGTGACTTTTTTACCGTGCATATAGGCTAAGCCCACATCAACAGACATATCTTTATTAAATGCGTAAGTTGTACCAGCACTTAACCAGAAGCGATCTTGGTCTGGAATGGAAATAGAACGTTTATCCGCAGGAACTGGGCTATCATCAAAGGCAATACCGGTACGGAATGTCCAGTTATCATCGTGATAATAAGTTGTTCCTAAAGCCACACGCCATGCATCACGGAAGCCTTCTTCTTTCTTAAACAGCTGTTGACCGTCGCTCTTACGTGTTGCTTTTAACTCTTCGAACGCACTCCAACTGGTGTAAGCGAAGTTATAGTGAACAGCCCATTTTGGTGCGACACGGTGGTAAGCTGCAAATTCCCAAATTTCAGGTAGGTTAAGATCAAGTTTACCTTTAATGGTTTCGCCGTTAGTGCCGACAATTCCCATTCCTTCGAGTTGCGGAATAGGGCGTAAATCGCTTTGATACTCACCATCTTTAAATTTCACTTTTACTTTAGAGCGATAAGTGAAGCTAATACGGTTACCTTCATCAAATTCGTATAATAGACCTGCGTTCCAGCCAAAGCCCCATGCATCACCTTTTAACTGAGCAAAGCGATCGCTAGGAGATAGGCTTGATAAATAACCACCTAATTGTTCCATGCCCGGTTTTTGAGATAATGCGCCACCTAAGACTTTACCAGCTTCGCCCACATGACGAGTAATTTCGGCATCAGCGTAAAGAGCATTTAACCCTAAACCTACGCTAAATTGGTTATTTACACGGTAACCTGCACTTAAGTTTAGGTTCATGGTTTTCAAATCAGTTTTCCCACCGATAAGCCCTGCAGGATAATCGTCGGGGAAATCTGTCGCTAAACCAAAGTTTGTTGTACCTGATGCGCCAATGGCCCATTTATCATTGATAGGTGCGACAAAATGGATATTAGGTACTAATGCACTTGGTGCAATATCTTTTGCAGTGGTATCAGTACCTGTAAGAGGTGATTTACCTTTAACATCAACCCCTGGGTTAATGAGAATAGCACCGACAGAAAATTCGGGGCGATCAAACATAGTCAGTGCAGCTGGGTTTCGGCTACCTACGCTTGCGTCATCGGCGATAACGCCTTCCCCTGAAAATGCACGCCCTAGTGCTGATGTAGAATATTCATTTAACTGAAAACCGGCAGCGCCTGCTTGAGAGGAGATTGCTCCTACAATGGCAGCTAGTGCTGTGCGAGTAAACAGGTTTTTACGGTTCATGACCTAAACCCTCATAATTTTTTTAAGTTAGTAACTTCTGATTAGAAGCGCTGGATTTTAGGTGCGGTTGTCGTTATGACAAATCAGACCAGTTGATTAAGTATAAAGTTGATTACCCTAAATGTTGCAAGTATGTTTTACAAATATTTCTGTTTTGATTCAATAATTGGGATTTGCTTAACATATTTTTCACAAAGCATCCCAATAAAGATATTTTTGATTGTTAAATAAACAGAATAATCAATTATTTTTGTAAAGTTGTAATAAAATTTGAGCTAAAGCAGTTTATTTTATTTTTTTGCGATTATGATAGATAATTAACATTTCTTTCGTTGGGAGACTAAAATGGCAGACGCAATTAATCGTTGTAGTGCAGAAGAAACCGCTGCTTGCTGTTGTGTAGATGTGGGTACTATTATTGACAATAAGAATTGCACAGCGTCATATCAGCATGTCTTCGCTGATAAAGTACAAGCGCAAGCAATGTTAGATCAGCTCAGTGCAAAAGCACAATCTATCGCTTCAGAGCCTTGCAAAATTAATCAACAATTTGCTGATGTTGATGGTGGTATTCAACTCACCGCTGATTTTACATTCTCTTGTGAAGCAGAAAACCTAATTTTCCAGTTGGGATTACGTTAATCCTCTGAAATTAATAGATTTAAGGCTGTTGAAATTCAACAGCCTTTTTTATCTATCTCGATCACTCCATTATCTTCTCTATCATTATTGTTAAGTTTCAGACATTTCATCGAAATATTGAGCGCTAACTCCCACTTCTCGTAAAATGACGTTTCTGAAAAGTGAAATTTTTGTTAACACTGTTGTCAGGTCAGACCTCTTTGGTGTTAGGAAAATCATTTTGTCAGGAGCCGTTATGAAGTCATCAACGAACAGTGCTATGAAAGATCGCATTGCCATTGTCAGCGGACTACGCTTACCTTTTGCCAAACAAGCGACTGCGTATCGAGGAATACCTGCGGTTGAATTAGGGCGTTCAGTGGTTCAAGAATTAGTGATTCGCAATGAAATTCCTCCCGAAATTATTGACCAACTTGTTTTCGGGCAAGTGGTTCAAATGCCAGAAGCCCCTAATATCGCCAGAGAAATTGTGCTTGGTGCCGGATTAAGTGTAAAAACTGATGCTTATAGTGTCACAAGAGCATGTGCAACAAGCTTTCAGGCGATTGCTAATGTTGCTGAAAGTATGATGGCAGGACATGTCTCTGTCGGTATTGCGGGTGGCGCAGATTCGTCTTCAGTTTTGCCTATCGGTGTTAGTAAAAAATTAGCTGATGTTTTATTAAGCCTGAATAAAGCAAAATCATTAGGTCAACGATTAAGTTATTTAAGTCAATTACGGTTTCGAGATTTGCTCCCTGTAGCGCCCGCTGTTGCTGAATATTCAACAGGATTACGCATGGGAGACACCGCAGAGCAAATGGCAAAGACTTATCATATTTCTAGAGCTGCTCAAGATGAATTAGCACATCGTTCCCATCAATTAGCAACCAAAGCATGGGAGATGGGAAAACTAAATGATGAAGTGATGACGGCTTTTTTCCCACCTTACAAAGAAGGCTTCCATCAAGATAATAATATTCGTAAAAACTCTGTTCTTGATTCTTACGCCAAACTAAAACCAGCTTTTGATCGTAAACATGGCAGTGTTACCGCGGCAAACAGTACGCCATTAACGGATGGCGCAGCCGCGGTATTAATGATGAAAGAATCAGTTGCAAAAAGTCTTGGTTATCAACCTTTAGGTTATTTACGCAGTTATGCTTTTACTGCGACAGATGTCTGGAAAGATATGCTATTGGGGCCATCATATGCCACACCACTTGCGCTTTCTCGCGCAGGTCTTTCTTTGAGTGATCTCACGTTAATTGATATGCATGAAGCTTTTGCCGCACAAACACTCAGTAATTTGACGTTGTTTGCTAGTGAACGGTTTGCTAAAGAGCAACTAGGATTATCCAAGGCGATTGGAGAAGTGGATATGGATAAATTTAATGTGCTAGGTGGTTCTATTGCTTATGGGCATCCCTTTGCTGCGACTGGCGCAAGAATGGTCACACAAACACTACAGGAACTTAAACGTCGAGGTGGCGGTTTTGGGTTAACTACAGCTTGTGCTGCGGGTGGATTGGGTGCAGCGATGATTTTGGAGGTGGAATAATGGAACAACAAACAACACTAGAAAAATCATCTGTTTTTCAGTTCTCAGTTCGTAATGACAAAGTGGGTGTTATCACCATTGATGTTTTTGGTGAAAAAGTAAACACGTTAAAAGCAGAATTTGTGCAGCAATTTCAAGATGTTTTAAAGCAAGCTCAGCAACATTCTGGAGTGAAAGGATTAATTATCACCTCAGGTAAAACAGATAGTTTTATTGCTGGTGCGGATATCTCGATGATTGCGGGTTGTAAAACTAAAGAAGAAGCGAGTGCATTAGCAAAAGCAGGGCAAGATCTTTTTACTCAACTTGAAAACTACCCATTACCCGTTGTGGCGGCTATTAATGGCGCATGCCTTGGTGGAGGGCTTGAATTAGCCTTAGCCTGTCATGGGCGAATTTGTTCTGATAATAGTAAAACACGTTTAGGGCTTCCTGAAGTGCAACTTGGATTGCTGCCAGGCTCTGGTGGTACTCAACGTTTACCTCGTCTTATTGGTGTGACCTCTGCGTTAGATATGATCTTAACGGGGAGACAAGTTAATGCGAAAAGAGCCTTAAAATTAGGTCTTGTAAATGATGTTGTCTCACAAGATATTCTATTAGAAGTTGCTGCTAAATGGATTTTATCGGGTAAAAAAGAACAGAAAAAACATTCAGTGATGGATCGTTTTTGGGCGAATACAACGCTAGGTAGAAATATTCTTTTTGGGCAGGCGAAAAAACGCACATTAGCCAAGACAAAAGGGCATTACCCCGCAGTTGAACGTATTCTACACGTAATCGAACGTGGTCTTGAAAAGGATATTCAAACAGGGTTTAAAGAAGAGGCAAATGCATTTGGTGAACTTGCTATGACGCCAGTTTCATCTGCATTAAGGCATCTCTTTTTTGCTTCTACAGCACTTAAAAATGAAACAGGATCATCCGAAAAACCAGATGATTTGCACCATATTGGTATTTTAGGTGGTGGATTAATGGGTGGTGGTATTGCCTTTGTCACGGCGACAAAAGGTAATTTACCAGTAAGAATTAAAGATATCAGTGATAAGGGAATTGCTCAGGCACTTAATTATAGTTGGAAAGCGCTTTCAGCCAAAGTAAGTAAAAAAAGATTATCTGCACGCGAACGTCAGCGTCAAATGGGGCTACTCTCTGGCTCCTTGGATTACAGCGGTTTTCATCAATCAAATATTATTGTTGAAGCGGTTTTTGAAGATCTTGCTTTAAAACAGAAGATGGTCGCAGATATTGAGGGTGTTGGAAAAGGTAAAATCATTTTTGCTTCAAATACCTCTTCACTTCCTATTCATAAAATTGCAGAAACAGCAAAATACCCAGAAAAAGTGATCGGGCTTCACTATTTTAGTCCCGTAGAAAAAATGCCTTTGGTTGAAGTTATTCCCCATGAAAATACGGATGAAAAAACGATTGCTACAACGGTAGCTTTTGCTAAAAAACAGGGCAAAGTTGCAATCGTTGTTGGTGATAAACCAGGATTTTATGTTAACCGTATTCTTGCCCCTTATATCAGTGAAGCATTGACGTGTTTAGTACAAGGAGAGCCTATTGAGAACATTGATAAAGCACTTGTTCAGTTTGGCTTCCCCGTAGGGCCTATTCAGTTATTGGATGAAGTGGGTATTGATATTGGCACAAAAATAACGCCAATATTAGTGAATGCATTTGGTGAAAGATTTGCCTCTCCTCCTGCTGTGGATGCCATTATTGCTGATGATAGAAAAGGTCGTAAAAATGGACGAGGTTTTTATCTTTATGCAAAACATGCATTACCTTTCTCATTCGGTAAAAATAAAAAACAACCTGATCCGGTTATATATCGACTATTACAAATTAAGCCTAAAAGCCAACTGTCTTCCTCTGAAATTACGGAACGCTGTTTATTATTAATGTTAAATGAAGCCGTTCGTTGTTTAGATGAAAATATTATAAAGCAACCACGAGATGGTGATATTGGTGCTGTATTTGGTATCGGTTTTCCGCCTTTTTTTGGTGGCCCATTCCGTTATATGGACAGTATGGGAACAACAAAGGTGGCAGAAAAACTTAACCAACTTGCCGATAAATATGGAGAAAAATATCGCCCTTGTGAGCGTTTAGTTGAAATGGCTAAACGAAATGAACGGTTTTACGATTAATATCATCGCTTTACCATTGCTTTTTCCTTTTGTGACATTTGTTTTGATTGAGGCGCTTATGCGCCTTTTTTCTTGTACTTTTTGCGTCAGATTAATAATTGGTGAATTTTTAATGGAAAAAGAGGTCGAAAGTGTTAATTATGGTCAGATATGGCAAAATAGTTATTTGAAAATAAATTTAAAAACCAAGCTTTTTAAAATAAAATTCTGAAAATGATGTTAATTTGTAAACCAACAGCATTTTCTTAAAAAGATTAATAATGCTATTGCAATTAAGGTATTGAAGATTTGATATGGGAATATATTAATTTAAACTGAATTAAATTAAGTATCTTACAAGTGTAAATACCAGTAATTACAAAAATAAAATAGGTTTAATAATTTACTATGCAAATTTTTATTATGCGCCACGGAGAAGCGGCTCTTGATGCTGCAAGCGATGCACTAAGACCACTAACTGAACGTGGAAAAAGTGAATCAATAAAAATGGCTGAATGGATGACAAAGCAGGGACATACAATCGATTATGTTTTAGTCAGCCCTTATTTACGCGCTCAACAGACTTTGGATGCAGTAAAAACAGATTTAGCACTACCTAGTAAAATAGAAACAGAGGATGGGCTTATCCCAGGCGGTAATCCTTCACATGTTGCACATTACTTACGTGCTTTGGGGGATACAGGATATAAAAATATTCTGGTTATTTCTCACTTACCTTTAGTTGGTTATGTTGTCGCTGAACTTTGCCCTGCGGTATGCGCTCCTATGTTTTCAACATCAACCATTGCTTGTGTTGATTTTGACTTATCAAAAGGCGCAGGGGAGTTGCTATGGCAAGTGTCACCCTCAATATTAAAATGAAATTTAAATCAATTATCTAAGTAAGTAATTAACACCTTATTTCACCTAATAGGTGATTTAAGGGTTAATGCAATAGAATTTTTTGGGTTTAGCGACGCGCGATATCGTCGTTTTCCACTAACACTAATAATGCAGCATCACCTCCCCATTCTTTTGGGGCTTGATGAAAAGCAATGACATCAGGGTGTTGTGCTAACCAAAGAGGTGTTTGCTGTTTTAAAATATGTTTACCATGACCGTGCATAATACAGGCACAATAAACATGTTCTCGTCTACATGCCGCAATTAATGCGCCAATCTCTTGTTTTGCAATTAGTTGTGTTAATCCATGCAAATCTAGAAAAAACTCAGGTACATAATCACCACGACGTAGCTTTTTTAATTCATAAGCATTAGCGCCTTCTCTTAAATAGCGCATTGGGCCTTCTGTGGCTAAGTTAGGCTGAAATTCATCTGAAAAATAATAAGAGGCATCAACTTGCTCTTGTTGTAAACGTTCAACAGCGTAGTGCGTCACTTTTTTACGTTTTGGTGAATGAAGTATTTTATCTTGAGGTAATTTCTTAGTGCCTTTTATCATCTCCTGAAATAACTCAATTTCAGAAGGCGGTAATGAAAATTTTTTATTCATTTTTTACGATTCTTCATAGTGTTACTGTCTTTATTAGGCAATAGTACATGAAATAGTGTTGGAGATAAAAAATATAGGCCATAAATTTAGCATAAAAAAAGGCAGGGGATTTACCCTGCCGAAATAGTCACATAGTTAGCAAATATAGGCTGGTTAACAAATGGCTCTACTCATGATATCTGTGGAACATAACACGTTGTTATATCTTCAGATTGCGATAAAAAAAGATATCAAAATCGTCTTTAAAAGTAGCTATTTGCTTTAAAATGACTGCATATCGAATGAAAAAAATCTATAGGCGCATTTAGTACACAGTTAATTCCTTCATGTTTTAAGTATGGTTCAATTTCATTAACTTGCTAATAAAAGTTAAATTAAAAGTATAAAACACCAATTTTTATTTGTGAGCAGATCGTAAATTTTGCTTTTAATTAGCTGATTGAAGTTTAAAACCATAGTGATTGTGTGGTTATGGTAAAGAGAATAATAATGTAGTGATGTTTTTTTATGGTTTCCCGCTGATTTATCGCCATCTTCATGGCAAACTACAGACTTTCTATTTCTTCAGAGGACAACAGTTTTGGATATAACACTAAAAGAGGAAGCGGTTGCTGATCTAAGCACTATCCTAGATATGTTACGTTGGGCTATGAGTCAGTTTAATTCATCTGATATTTATTATGGTCATGGCACAGATAACGCATGGGATGAAGCATTACAGCTTGTATTACCAACCATTGCACTTCCTTTAGATATTCCAGATGCACTGTTATCAACCAAGTTAACAACTTCTGAAAAGATGGAAATTATTACACTTATCGAAAGCCGCATTGAGCAAAAAATTCCAGTTCCTTATTTAACTCATCGTGCTTGGTTCTGTGGTCACGAATTTTATGTTGATGAACGTGTGCTTATTCCTCGCTCTCCTATTGGTGAATTAATCAATAACCACTTTGATGGTTTAATTCAGCAAGAGCCAACACGTATTCTCGACTTATGTACGGGAAGCGGCTGTATTGCGATTGCTTGTGCTCATGAGTTTGAAGATGCTGAAGTCGATGCGGTTGATATCTCTGAAGATGCGCTGGAAGTGGCTGAATTTAATATTGAAAATCATGGTTTAGTGCATCGTGTTTATCCAATGCAATCAGATTTATTTAACGCCATTGTTCCAACGCCTTACGATATTATTGTGACAAACCCTCCGTATGTTGATGTCGAAGATATGGGTGATTTACCTGATGAATACCAAGTTGAACCTGAATTAGCATTAGCTTCGGGTATTGATGGACTAGATATAACGAGACAAATTTTACTAAAAGCCCCTGAATATCTGAGTGAAAAAGGTATTTTAGTCTGTGAAGTGGGTAATAGTATGGTTCATCTTATTGAGCAATTCCCAGAAGTTCCATTTACATGGCTTGAGTTTGAAAATGGTGGACTTGGTGTTTTCATGTTGACCCGTGAACAACTTGTTGAACACTCACACTGTTTTATCCAATGATAAACGTTGATGTAACCGCAATGAGACGGTAAATTGTCATTTATTGCAAATAACATATTGATAACATCACACAGTAAAAGATAGGAATAAAGGGATGGCAGGAAACAGTATCGGACAATTATTCAGAGTCACGACTTTTGGTGAGTCTCATGGTATTGCATTAGGTTGCATTGTTGATGGTGTACCTCCTGGATTACCTTTAACAGAAGCCGACTTACAAGTTGATTTAGATAGGCGTAGACCCGGAACATCACGTTATACCACTCAACGCCGTGAGCCAGATCAAGTTCGCATTTTATCAGGTGTATTTAATGGTGTTACAACAGGGACAAGCATTGGTTTACTGATTGAAAACACAGATCAACGTTCTCAAGATTACAGTGAAATCAAAGATGTTTTTCGTCCTGGTCATGCTGATTACACCTACGAGCAAAAATATGGTTTGCGTGATTATCGTGGTGGTGGACGCTCTTCTGCACGAGAAACTGCAATGCGTGTTGCTGCCGGTGCAATCGCCAAAAAATACCTAAAAGAGAAAATGGGTATTGAAGTCAAAGGCTATCTTTCTCAACTAGGTCCCATTACTTGTGATCTTGTTGATTGGTCTATCGTTGAAACTAACCCGTTTTTCTGTTCAGATCCTTCTCGTTTAGAAGCACTTGATGAATATATGCGTGCGCTTAAAAAAGAAGGTAACTCGATTGGTGCAAAAGTGACTGTGGTTGCAGAAGGTGTGCCAGCAGGATTTGGAGAGCCAGTTTTTGACAGGCTAGATGCAGACTTAGCACACGCATTAATGAGTATCAATGCTGTTAAAGGAATTGAAATTGGTGATGGTTTCGGTGTTGTGACATTAAAAGGCACTGAAAATAGAGATGAAATCACTAAAAATGGTTTCACTAGCAACCATGCAGGTGGCATTTTAGGTGGAATTAGCAGTGGTCAGCCAATTGTTGCTCATATCGCTTTAAAACCAACATCTAGCATTACTATTGCTGGTAAAACGATAAATCGTGATGGTGAAGAAGTCGATATGATAACTAAAGGTCGTCATGATCCTTGTGTGGGAATACGCGCTATTCCGATTGCAGAGGCAATGATGGCAATTGTGTTGCTCGATCATGCATTGCGCCAACGTGGTCAATGTGGTGACGTTGTACCTCCGTTAATGCAATGGTAATCATTCTACGTCAATAACGTAGTTGATAAACTGTTGTAAGTTTGATGTTAGCTTTAAAGGTGTGAGCGCCTAATTTTATTATGCTCAGATCGTGTTGCTGTCGCTTTTTTAAATAAATGAGATAAACACAGCAACACGTCCTTCATTCCTAATAATTCGGATAGATAAATGGATTGGCTCTTTTCAGATGGCATCTACCTTCTTCTCTTCTTTGTTGCTTTAATTGCTGGTTTTATTGATTCAATTGCTGGTGGTGGTGGCTTAATCACTATTCCAGCGTTGTTATCAGCAGGGGTTCCGCCTGTTCAAGCTCTTGCAACGAATAAACTGCAATCAGTTGGTGGTTCTTTTTCGGCTACGCTCTATTTTATACGTCGAAAAGTTATTGATTTAAAAGCGCAGCGATTTGCAATTTTAATGACGTTTATTGGTGCAGTTTCTGGTGCCATGCTGGTGCAATTTATTAATCCAGAAATCCTTAAACAAGCACTACCTATTCTTACCATAGCTATCGGTCTCTATTTTCTTCTTACTCCATCAATAGGCGCTCAAGACAGTAAACAACGTATTGGCTACTATACTTTTGGTGCCGTATTAGGGGGTGGGGTCGGTTTTTATGATGGTATTTTTGGACCCGGAACAGGCTCTTTTTTCGCTTTAGGTTATGTCATGTTACTTGGATATAATCTTTCAAAAGCAACAGCTCACGCTAAGTTACTTAACTTCACCTCTAATTTTGGCTCTTTACTGTTTTTTATTATTGGTGGGCAGGTTATTTGGACTATTGGTTTAGTTATGCTTTGTGGGCAGTTTATTGGCGCTCGCTTAGGTGCAGGTTTAGTCTTAACAAAAGGGCAAAAATTAATAAGACCTATGCTGGTCATTATCTCCTTTTTGATGAGCATCAAACTCATACATGACAATCATGGCGATACTATTGCACTTTGGTTTTCTGCACTTTTTAATTAGGAATAGATGGTTTTTAAATGTCAGCACATCATTAT
>JAEYFY010000227.1 GCA_023454395.1 Pseudomonadota bacterium | reverse complement strand
GATTAAACAGGGTTTGCATTGAACGTAACACGCTATTAGGGCGATTGTTATCAATCATAACACGATCAACAAAGTCAGAACCTGGCAGGTAGAGATTTTCGCTTGGGATGGTTTGGCAACGATGTTCTAATAATGATTTTGCATCAGCACCTAACAAACTTACTATATCAGTCATTACATACTCCAGTTCATGATGAGATGAGAGTGATTGTCATTTATCTACACTAAGATAACAAGTCACATTGAGGCGGTAACCGGCAGTGGATCGCTTCAGGTAACACAATAAATTCAAATTTATTCCCTAAAAGAGGTTCTCCATCTAAATTAAATACCATTTCATGAGAAGCACTAATGTTTACCCAGCGACTTTCTCGCTCAATTATCTTGTCATTTTTCTTGCTATCAAACATGCTGCTTAAAATAGAGGGGAGAAGTTCGTGAGCTTCAACGATGGTAAGATTGAGTTTATTGTCATTAATTAAAGCTTCGGAACACAGTTTTTGTCCTCCACCCGCTTGACGTCCATTGCCGATAGCTAAAATAAGAGACTCACCTTCCCAGTGGAAATTTTCTGCTTCAATTGTGCAATGATCCGCTTTTAAAGCGTCAATGCTTAAAAGACCATTAATAAAATAGGCAGCTCCACCTAATGCTGATTTTAAGGCTTCAGGGGTTTCTGTTGTGATCTTTGTTCCAAAGCCGCCTGTTGCCATATTGATAAAATAGTGAGTCTTATTAACGGCAATAATATCAATAGGTCTTGCACGACCTTTAACGGCTAAATTAAGTGCATTTTCCATATCACGAGGGATTTGTGCGCTGGTGGCAAAATCATTTGCTGTACCTAATGGAATAATACCAAGGGTTGGCGGCGATGAAGGTGATAAATGAATAAGTTCAGAAGCAACACGATTAATTGTGCCATCACCTCCCGCAGCAATCACCGTTTCAGCATTTATATCAATAGCCTCTTGTACAAAACGCCGTACATCACAGGATTCCCAAGTAACCCTGACTTGGAGATCAAAACCTTCATCACGTAATTGGTAAACGGCTTTTCTCAATGCGTTATTATTCGCGCTTTTTCCATTAATGATTAGCAAACTAATTTTACTCATTGATGAGTTCCTTTAATTAAATCACTCTTTTAAAGGTAACGGATATCGAGAAAATTACTATTTTTTTTACAAATGATAACGAAAAAGGGCGTGTGTTTTAGACAAAAGGGCGTTGATAAGAAGGGGACAAAAAGAAAAGGCAAATCCAAGGGAGATTGGATTTGCCAAGGAGGTGGTTCCTAGTCTTACTGTATTCATTCTAGTTCTTTATTTTTCGGAACTGATGATACGGTAAACAAATTATTATTGATGTGATCTGTATTTGAAATTGACCACATTAAATCAGATTATGACGCTTTACTTCACTTCTACCGCATCAATTTTATGCGGTTGGCGTGTTGTTGTACCTTGTAGGTTGCGGATCAGCAGTGCAAAATCTAAATCAACATCTTCAGGAACAGATAAATAAACCATGTGACCATTACCTGGTGCAACATCTGTTGGCTGCTGTTTTTTGTTAAACAGCGTTTCTAACGTAAATTGAATATTTCCTGTTGGTGTCATTAATTCTAAGCTATCGCCTAAAACGAATTTATTTTTAACATCAACTTCAGCTAAACCGTTTACGCGCTTACCTGTGAATTCACCGACAAATTGTTGCGTGTCAGAGACAGAATAACCATATTCATAAGTTTGGTACGCATCATGGGTATGACGACGTAAGAAACCTTCGGTATAACCGCGGTGTGCTAAGCCTTCTAATGTTGTTAGCAATGTTGGATCAAAAGGTTTACCAGCAACTGCATCATCAATTGCACGACGATACATTTGTGCAGTACGGGCGCAGTAATAGAAGGATTTAGTACGACCTTCAATTTTCAGCGAATGCACACCCATTTGTGTTAATTGCTCAACGTGCTCAATCGCACGTAAGTCTTTAGAGTTCATGATATAAGTACCGTGTTCATCTTCGAACGCAGTCATATATTCGCCAGGGCGTTTAGCTTCTTCGATTAAGTAGACTTTGTCTGTTGGCGCGCCAACACCTAAAGTAGGCTCTACGTTTTTAACTGGAATTGGCGTGTATTTTTCAACGATATTACCGACATCGTCTTCTTTGCCTTCTTCGACTTTATATTCCCAACGGCAAGCGTTAGTACATGTACCTTGGTTCGGGTCACGCTTATTGATATAGCCAGATAATAGGCAACGGCCGGAGTAAGCCATACATAAAGCACCGTGAACAAACACTTCTAATTCCATATCTGGTACTTGCTTACGAATTTCAGCAATTTCATCAATAGAGAGTTCACGAGAAAGGATCACGCGAGTTAATCCCATTTGATGCCAGAATTTTACGGTTGCCCAGTTAACCGCATTGGCTTGGACTGAAAGGTGGATATCCATTTCAGGGAAGGCTTCACGCACCATCATGATCAAACCCGGATCAGACATAATCAGCGCATCAGGTCCCATATCAATGACGGGTTTTAGGTCACGGATAAAGGTTTTTAATTTAGCATTATGCGGTGCGATATTAACCA
>JAEYFY010000159.1 GCA_023454395.1 Pseudomonadota bacterium | reverse complement strand
ATAATTGCATGATATCGTGGAAAATTCGCTCAACACACTGTTCATGAAATTCATTGTGTTGTCTAAATGAAACTAAATAGCGTAGTAGTTTTTCACGATCAATCTTTTTACCCTTATATTGAATAGCAACTGAACCCCAATCTGGTTGATTAGTAATGAGGCAATTTGATTTTAACAGATGGCTGACAAGGGTTTCTTCAACCAGTGTATCGGTTGTCGATTCGTTTAACCATTGCATATCAAACTGATAATTATCAATTTCAATATCTTGTTCATCAATACACTCTCCAGCAAAATCAACAATAGGTTGTGATGTAAAATGCGAAAGTGGATAAATAGTTAGATTAACTTTGCCTTTAGCACAAGTCGTTAAATCTTTAAGCAAGGTTTTTTCGACGAGATCCCAACTTTCAAAACGAGTTTGATTAAAACTATTGAGATATAATTTAAAACTTTTAGATTCAATAAGATTTTCAGTGGTTGCATCTAATTCAACATGACCAATAGCAACTTGCGGTAAGCCCTTACTATTAAGCCATGATAGCTCATACATAGTCCAAATATCACCACCGTGAAAAGGTAAATTTTCAGCAGTTAAAGAGAGTGAATCTCGATTTAGGCTACGTGGTACACCTTGCAATAACCCGGCATCATATTGATCATGATATTGAGTCTCTTTGCCCAAAGATAATGCTTCAAGAGATTTATCACCTTGATATAAAGACATAATTTACATCCTAACTTTAGCTGAAAATAAAAGAAGGTTAATTATACTATTGAAACATCAATAGTATATGAATGCTTTATTTTTGGTGCTCTGAATTAGTGACATAATCAGGTAACATAAAGGAAATTCTTATTTAAATAGATAGAACAGATAATTATGACTGAAAACATCTCCTCTGAATTAAAAGCCTTTACGCAAAAGTATATTGATTTGTGGCAAGAAAAATCAGGTTTACCTCCTGCAAGTGAAGATCTTTATGGTGTTCCTTCTATTTGTATATCAAGAACGGGCGATGAAGTTGTTTACTGGCTACCGCAGCCTTTTGTAGGAACAGATAAACTCGAAAAAGTTGAAAAAGCGATGGGAATTATTATTCGTCCTGAATTGCACAATTACTTTACTACTCAATATGCTGGGGATATGCAGGTTCGTTTTAGAGAGGTCGATTTCAGCTTGATCCAAGTGTGGAGTGAAGAGGATTTTATTCGCTTACAAGAAAACATTATTGGTCATTTGGTGACTCAAAAGCGTTTAAAACTTACACCTACATTATTTATTGGTAGCACAGATTCAGAAAACGAAATAATTTCTGTGTGTAATGTTTCTGGTGAAGTCATTCTTGAAACTTTCGGCAAAAAGAAAAGAGAAGTTTTAGCTGAAAATTTATCTCTCTTTCTCTCAGAATTAGTCGCTGTATATAATGAGTGACGTAGTCTATAGCCCTTTTTTTTTGTGAGATATATCTTACAAAAAAGCGTGTATTTTTTTATCAAAAAACGTCACTGATAAAAATAAAATTGGTTTATTTAAATAGAACAATAAGTTATTAACTCATTGTTTTTATTTATAGTTACGGCTATTTAATTGCTTTTGTTTTGTGGGTTGTTTAACTAATCAATTATTGGCATTCTACGTTCACCAAATAAGGGACTGTTTGGTGACCGATAAAATATAGAGTAATCAAGGACACAGGAAATAGGATATTTCCATTAATGTGGATACGGACTTAATCACAGGGATAGATAAAAACGGTCTTGCTTGGACGCATGTGTTGTACAGACAACTATTTTTCTTGTCTAAAAGGAGTTTCGGCTCCTTTTATTTTTTATTTGTTTTCTGCTATTCCATCCCAATGTTATCCTTATTCGTAAGTTTTATATAAGGGATAAATGATGACACTAGAACAACGCATTTTAGCGAAATTGCTCTTGATTGAAGAAGAGATGAAGAACATTGAGCTATGGCAATTAGAATCTCCTACTGATCAAGCATTTGAAAGTGTTGAGCCTTTCTGTATTGATACAATGAGTGCTCATGAATGGTTACAGTGGGTATTAATTCCTCGATTGTCATCAATGATTGAAAACGAGATGCCATTACCTAATAAATTTGTAATCGCACCTTATTACGAAGAAGCATTTAAAGACGATAAAAGTCGAGATGTTACTGATTTACTCAATCATTTGCGTGAACTTGACGCAATGTTTAAATCATAAGGTCGATAATGCTAGATATTATTTATCAAGATGAACATCTTGTTGCGGTGAATAAACCTGCGGGTTGGCTTGTTCACCGCAGTTGGCTAGATAGACATGAAACCGTGTTTGTGATGCAGACACTAAGAGATCAAATAGGGCAACATGTTTTCCCTGTGCATCGTCTAGATAGACCTACATCAGGCGTTCTATTAATGGCACTTTCTTCTGATGTTGCTAGAGCGCTATCTCAATCTTTTGAGCAACATAAAACAGAAAAAATTTATCATGCTGTTGTTCGAGGATACGTTGAAGAGGCATCTGTTATTGATAGCCCTTTAGTCGAAGAACTCGACAAAATTGCAGATAAATTTGCAACTCAACCCCCACAAATCCAAGAGTGCGTGACGCACTGTCAGCCATTAGGAACTGTTGAAAAAGAGGTTGCGATTGGGCGCTACCCTACATCTCGATTTAGTTTATTAGAGTTACGTCCTGAAACGGGGCGCAAGCATCAATTACGTCGCCATATGTCTCATATTCGACATCCAATTATTGGTGATACTGCTCACGGTGATTTGCGTCAAAACCGTGGTGTTGTAAATCATTTTCAATCTCATCGCTTGATGTTACATGCAAGCCATCTAAACTTAATTCATCCAATCACATTGCAACCACTTAACTTAACCGCTAAATGGGATCTGCCTTGGCAACACCTTATTAATCAATTTGGTTGGCGTGGATTAAGACCTGAATTAGAGCAGTATGGTGAAGATTTAGCTCATCATTTTTAATTCCTTTCTTAATTTTTAATATTACTTTCTTTGTGTGACTATTAAGGCTTTTTTACTTAAGTCTTAATGGTTTGCGCAAATTTATAATCTGTTTTAATTATTTGTAGAATATATAATTCTATTAATTGATCTGTTCACATGTTTGAAACGTGACAGCTATCATGTATTCATTAAGCGATTTATTTTATGATGTAAAATAAATAAGGCTTATCATTAGATAAGTTTATGAAATTAAACCCACACTACTTTAAACAAATAAAAACTTACAACATATAAAAACCCACAGTCCGGGAGTCTGCTTGATGTTTAAAAACCTATTTGTTGTTTTACAAAAAATCGGAAAGTCCTTGATGTTACCGGTATCTGTACTGCCTATTGCCGGTATTTTATTAGGGGTTGGTTCCGCTGATCTTTCATGGATCCCATCTTCTGTTTCTCAAGTTATGGCAGAGGCTGGTGGTTCTGTTTTCTCTAATATGCCACTTATTTTTGCTATTGGTGTTGCGTTAGGTTTTACCAATAATGATGGGGTGTCTGCACTGGCCTCTGTTGTAGCTTATGGCATTATGTCTAAAACTATGATTGTGGTTGCTCCTTGGGTTTTAGGTTTAACGCCAGCAGAAATTGAGGCTCAACACCTTACTGATACAGGGGTATTAGGGGGGATCATCGCAGGTATTATTGCTGCCTCTATGTTTAATCGTTTTTATCGCATTAAATTACCTGAGTATTTAGGATTTTTTGCCGGAAAACGTTTTGTTCCTATTATTTCAGGCTTAATCGCTATTTTTGTTGGGATTATCTTAGCCTTTATTTGGCCTCCTATTGGTACCGCTATCCAACGTTTTTCGGAATGGGCTGCGTATCAAAACCCGGCTGTCGCCTTTGGTATTTACGGTGTTGTAGAACGTGCATTAGTGCCATTTGGTTTACACCATATCTGGAACGTGCCGTTCCAAATGCAAGTGGGTGAATATGTAAATAGTGCAGGACAAGTCTTCCACGGTGATATTCCTCGCTATATGGCTGGTGACCCAACTGCGGGTATGTTGTCAGGTGGCTTTTTATTTAAGATGTTTGGTTTACCTGCTGCAGCGATTGCCATTTGGCATTCAGCTCGTCCTGAGAATCGTGTAAAAGTCGGTGGTATCATGATTTCTGCGGCATTAACTGCCTTCTTAACAGGGATCACTGAACCTATCGAATTTTCATTTATGTTCGTCGCTCCTATTCTTTATGTTATTCACGCTATTTTAGCTGGTTTAGCATTTGTTATTTGTATCTTGTTAGGTATGCGTGATGGGACAAGCTTCTCTCATGGTTTAATTGATTTTATCGTATTGAGTGGCAATAGCAGTAAACTGTATTTATTCCCAATTATTGGCATACTTTATGCGATAACTTATTACTCTATTTTCCGTTTCTTAATCGTGAAACTAAATCTGAAAACCCCAGGTCGAGAAGTAGAAGATAAAAACGCGAAACAAGCTGATAAGAGTGCAATGGGACAATCTTTAGTCGCTGCGTTTGGTGGTAAGGACAATATCAGTAGTTTAGATGCTTGTATTACTCGTTTACGTATTGGCGTTAAAGAAATTGAAAAAGTCGATCGTGATGAGTTGAAAAGACTAGGTGCTGCAGGTGTTGTGGTTGTTGGCTCGGGTATTCAAGCGATTTTTGGTCCTAAGTCAGATAATCTAAAAACTGAAATGGATGAATATATTCGGTCTTTGGATTCTGGTGAGTGATAAATAATAGCCTTTAATTAAAATAACACGCTTAAATTTATTATTGAGCGTGTTTTTTTATATCATAGCGCATATGAATTAAACTCTTTTTTGAAATTATTATCTGCTATTCAATAGTATTATGATTATAATATTATAATTGAATGTGAGTAATAATAATGGAAGTATATTTCAATAAGTTAGCAAAAATTTTACCTGCAAATGATAAAAGAGAAAATGTAGTATTTTTACTATCTGAAAAAATAGCTAATTGTTCCAATACATTATCTAATAATTATTTTTTTATTTTTAACGATGAAAATAATAAAATTTATATTGATAAATTTATTTTTACTAAAATAGAAAACGAATTGACGACAGTTATCAATGATTATATAAAAGATGATCTTCATCATTTAGATAAAATTAATAAAGCTAATAATAAATTCGGTGGTGATGTTTTAGATAGAGAAAATATTAATTGTCTTACGGTTATAAACCTTAACTCATTAGATACTGTACAAAATTTTATTGATACTATAATTAGTAAAACAGGCTCTTCTTCTCTGAAAGATAAAATTCTTAATAAAGATAATAATCCAGCTATTAATTTATTTTTTAAGAAGAATTTTTTGTGTGAATTTAAGAGAAAATCTATTAGTAAGTTAATGGAAGAGATAAAAAATAAAACAATAGAGTTAAATCCCGGGTGTAACCTACCTTTTATAGTGGATAAGGAAAAATACATATTTGTTAAGTTAGGTAATGTAGAAGCTGCTAATAATCAAGTTAAATTAGAAAATAAAGTTAAAATAAAAAATGAAGATGACAATAATATTCAAACTCATCTTAATAAAGTTAATAATCCATTAAATAAAGAAAAGATTAAATCTGAGCTTACTAAATTTGAAATATCATTTAATTTTCTTAATGAAAATATTAATAAATTATATAATGTAATAAATAAATATTATAAACATGCAAGTCTTAATAATGCTAATAATACCTTTAATTTTATTAAGGATGATGGTTCGCTTGAGGATTTTTATAAAATTATTAATGAAAAAGATGATGGGGAATATATAAGAGAACGCTTAAATAATTATAGTGAATTTAATGAAGCACATAGATTACTTGATGTTTTTTATCAAGATTATATTAATTTCTTTAGAGAAGAAAAATTAGAAAAAATAGAGATTAATAAATTATTAGAAATGACGAGAAAAGTGGAATCTAATACAGATTCCTTAGCGATTGAATTAAAATCGCTGGAGTCTTTCTCTAATGCTTATAATGATTATGAAAAGAAAATAAAAAATAAAGTTTCCAATATACTAATTAAAAATAGTTCTTGCAGTTCGATTAATGAAATTACAACAAAAACAAATGAGTGCTTAACATTATTAAATGAATGTATAAAAAGAAAGGAAACAGGTTTTTTTTCTAAAGTATATAAATTCTTTTTTCCTAAAAAACATAATGAATCTGTGAGTTTATTAATTGATTATAAGAGTGAGGTTAATAAAATATCATCTTATCTTGAACTTTATAAAGAAGAAGTAAATAAATTTTTTTCTATTGATGATATTATCTTAATAATTACATCAAAGTTATCTAAAATAACGTACCCTGAAAGTTTATTAAGTTATTTATATGGTGAAAATAGAAAATGGGATAACTTTAAACGTTCTCTATTTAATTAGTTGATAATTTAATTTTCTTGAGTACAAAGAGAAATTCTTATATGTTAAATCCAAACATATTTGATTTTTTCACAATATAATTTGGATAAAACATTATGGCTAAAATCGGCATTTTTGTAGGTACAGTTTATGGTAATGCATTAGCAGTTGCTGAAGAGGCACAGCGTATTTTACTTGAACATAAACATCAAGCTAATGTTTACGAAGACGGTACACTCGCAGATTGGGAAAAATATTCAACAGTGCTTGTGATAACGTCAAGTACTGGGCAAGGTGATTTACCTGATACCATCGCACCTCTATTTCACGAACTACGTGATAATGTAGGATATCAGCCAAACCTAAGTTATGGCTTGATTGCCTTAGGTGATAGTAGCTATGACTATTTTTGTGGTGCAGGGATGAAATTTGATGAGTTGTTACAAGAGCATCAAGCAAAGCGTATTGGCGAAATATTAAAAATAGACGGTATGGATGTTGCGGAGCCAGAAGTATTTGCAATCGAGTGGCTTGAGAGCTGGGTTAACCTATTAGATTAAATAGAAAATAATTTAATAGTTAATTGGTTAATAAAATAGTAGATCATATTCTGTATTTTAAAACACCGCTTATTTCTGTTTTATACAGTAAGTAAGCGGTGCTTTTTATAAAACGGACATACATATTAGCTAATATGGCTTGTTATTAGCGGCGAGTCAGTTTTTCTAAATCAGCTTCAATCTCAGCAATTTTATTTGCTACAACATGCTCAAGGTGGCGCAAGTCGTCTAGGATCTTGTGTTTTAAATCGACTTCTACTTGGTCTTGTTGGCAAATTTGATCTAATTCTTCAATAACATAACGTAAGTTAGTATTGATTTCATTTACTTCTTTAAAACCTTGTCCTGATTGACCATCAGAAATTGTTTTACGTTGGCGTGGATATTTAAATTTTACGCTTTTTGCAAAGAATTCACCTTTATCTTTGCGAAAATAGATTTTTAAAATATCGTTGTTAGCTTCTTGGCGTAGGGTATAGCGGTCAATATCTTCAGGATGCGGGATCCCTAAATTTTTTAAATTATCGTACATATATTGGCACCTGATAGAAAGATGAGTGAAAGAATAGCGAACAGAATTAATTCTATCCGCTGTTCTTA
>JAEYFY010000097.1 GCA_023454395.1 Pseudomonadota bacterium | reverse complement strand
GATACCCCCATTAAGATGAAAACATGGTGTAGGGATTGGGTATCGTTCATAGAATGCTCCTTTAAGGCAGATATTAAGTCTTTTTTGTAATGTTACCCGTAACTGTTACGGGTAACATATCCGAAGTGATAAGGTGAATACAACAACCAAGATCAACTAAGGAGCGAAAATGTGAAGCGACTCTCAAATGAAAGTAAGATGATCTACAAACTGACAACAAAATATCCGACTAATAGCCCCATTTTCATCCTTAGGGCGCAATAAAAAACCCTACTGTTCATCATATAACAATAGGGTTAGTAAATTATTAATTTAAAGTAATATCAATAAGTTAAACGTTTAAATGCTTTCACCAGTGATAATACGAAAACCGACATCAATCACTTGACCTCGCGCAATTTTACCTTTCATTCGTTTAAGCAATAAATCAGCCGCTTGTTGCCCCATTTCATCACGCGGAGTGAAAATACTGGCAAGGCGAGGTGTCATGACTTGTCCAACATCGTGCCCGTGGAAACCTGATATCGCAATATCCTCTGGCACTGAAATGCCTAAACGCTGGCACTCAAAAACAGCACCAATCGCAATATCGTCATTGGTGCAATAAAGCCCGTCTAAATCAGGATATTGCTTACGTGCCGCATGTAATAATTCAGCGCCCAATGAATAAGAAGAACTTTTTGGCGTCATCACATTACCAACAGGCAAGCCCGCATTTTGCATCGCTTTTTCATAGCCATTTAAACGCATTAAGGTTCGTTCATCTTGTCTTGCGCCAAGGTAGATAACGCGTTTACAGCCACGCTTAATCATTTCACTGACCATCTGTTGTGAAGCTGCAACGTTATCTAATCCTACCGCTGAATCAAAACAAGGCGAAACGCTGTCCATAATCTCCACCACAGGAATACCCGCGGTTTCTAGCATTTTCATGGTTTTTGGCGTGTGCGTTCTTTCAGCAAGAATAAGCCCATCAATATTATAAGAGAGTAATGAAAGCAGACGTTCTTCTTCTTTTTCAGCACGATAGCCATAATGCGCTAACATGGTTTGATAACCGTATTTATCGGTGACTGATTCAATACCACGAATAACTTCGGCAAAAACTTGGTTAGTTAAAGAAGGTAGCAATACCCCAATCGCATGACTGGTTGAATTAGATAAAATATCAGGGGCGCGATTAGGAATATAATTAAGGCTATCTAATTCACGCGCAATTTTTTCTCGTAAAGCTTCAGAGACTTGTTCGGGGTTACGCAAAAATCGGCTAACCGTCATTTTGGTAACACCAACTCGTGAAGCTACATCCTGTAATGAGGGGCGTTTTTTCTTCATTTTATATCGCAACTATCCAAAAACACTCGTATTAATACGCGCTTTAATTTTCCAAGAACGCTGATTATAGCCCTAGGTTATACACTATTTCGAATAAAGTTTTTCAGATATGAGCCTAGATTTGATTTTGACTGATGATCCCTTGACTTAAGCCAAAGGAAATATAGTATTCTTCGCTATATAATAAATGAAACAACGTTCTCAATATAAAACAATAAACAGTGTGAACTTATGGCGATCTGTAGACGACAATTTCTAACTTACCTCACAACTATTGCGACATTATCAGCACTTCCACATTCGGTAAGAGCCGCAATAACCTCACGTATAGCAGCACAATTTGGTCATATTCCTGCACCAACAGCGATCCATCGCGTGATAAGTGCGGGACCTCCAACTGATCAATTGTTACTCGCATTAGCACCTGAAAAATTATTGGGTTTTTCATCACTTAATTTAGAAAAAAGCCCCTTATTTTCAGATGAACTGCGTAAATTACCTCGTTTAGGGCGCTTATCAGGACGAGGAAGTACACTCTCTTTAGAAGCGTTACTGACGTTAGAGCCTGATATCATTATTGATAGTGGTAATGTGGATGAAACCTATCGTTCACTAGCGAAGCGTGTTTCTGATCAAACTGGTGTGCCTTATGTGTTAATTGATGGCACATTAAAAGATAGCCCGGCGCAGTTACGTCAAACAGGGGCTTTATTAGGTGTTAGCGAAAGAGCAGAAACATTAGCACGCATTGCAGAGCAATATCTTAGCGATGCAGCCTTATTTGCTGCGACACAAAAAACAAGCCCTCGTTTTTACCTTGCTCGGGGTGCGAAAGGGTTACAAACAGGTGCTAGAAGCTCTATTCATACCGAAGCTATTGAAACATTAGGTTTTGAAAATGTGGTAGATATTCCTGATTTCACAGGGTTAACGGATGTGTCACCAGAACAACTGTTGATGTGGGACCCTGAAATTATCATCACACAAGATGAAAATGCTTATCAGCAAATTATGCACGACGCGGTATGGAAAAGCATCCAAGCTGTTAAAAACAACAAAGTTTTACTGTTTAAAGGATTACCATTTGGTTGGTTAGATGGTCCTCCAGGTATCAACCGTTTAATGGGGATGCGTCGCTTACAGAGCCATTTTGACGCTCGAATAGAAAAACAAGCCGATCAAGATCTACAAAATTACTTTGCTCATTTTTATCATACGCAATTAAGTGCTGAACAATGTCAGCAATTGCTGGGGTATTCATGAGTCAATCAGTACGCATCACGCTTTTATTTGCGTTATTCTCAATTGTCACATTGATTGCCATCACTAGTGGTAAGTATTCACTTACCGCTAATGAACTGTGGACACTGGTAAGTAATAAATTAATAGGCAATGTGGAATACAGCAGAACTGAAACTGTCTTTTGGCAAATAAGATTTCCCCGTGTTTTGGCGGCAATCTTAATTGGTGGCGGGCTTGCGATTGCAGGGGCGGCTTATCAAGGCATGTTCCGTAATCCATTGGTATCACCTGATATTCTTGGCGTTTCATCAGGTGCAGGCGTGGGTGCGGTTTTAGGTATTTTCCTTGGGCAATCAATGTTGTCTATTCAGCTATTTGCCTTTGCAGGCGGTTTGGCAACGGTTGCCTTAGTCTACTTTATTGCAAGGCTTGCTAAACAACACGATCCTGTTCTTTCGCTTGTCTTGGTTGGTATTGCGATTAGTGCGTTATGTGGCTCTGCGATCTCATTAATGAAAATTCTCGCTGATCCCTATACGCAATTGCCTTCAATTACCTTTTGGCTCTTGGGGGGGCTTTCGACCATTACGGCTTCTGATTTAATTTCTGTCGCCCCTTTAATGTTGATTGGCTTTATTCCACTGATTTTACTGCGCTGGCGCATGAATATTCTCAGTTTATCTGATGAAGAAGCCAGAGCATTAGGTTTAAACGTCGAAGTCACTCGACTTGTCTTTATTTTGTCAGCCACATTAATCACCGCAAGTGCAGTTTCTATCGCGGGCATTATTGGCTGGCTCGGCTTAATAGTGCCGCATATTGCAAGATTGTTAGTGGGTGCTAACTTTAGCCAACAACTGCCTGTATCCTTACTTGTGGGTGCCATTATGCTGCTAATCACTGACACATTAGCGCGGACAATAGCCAATATTGAACTTCCATTAGGTATTTTAACCTCTGCCATTGGTGCGCCATTCTTCTTAATGTTGTTACTTAGAACAAGGAAAGGTGCATGATCATTGCTAATGCAAAACAGCTCGCCATTGGCTATAAAGGTAAAATCTTAATTAAAGATCTCTCATTCCACATCAAACAAGGGCAAATCATCTGCTTATTAGGTGCCAATGGCTGTGGAAAAACCACACTGATGCGAACGCTATTAGGGCTAATACCTTGTATTGATGGTGAGATTAATATTGCGGGTAAAAAACTAAGTGAGTGGTCACCAACAGAACTGGCTAAAGTGGTGGCGTATGTTCCTCAAGCTACACATATCCCCTTTTCATTCAATGTTATCGATATGGTTGTGATGGGACGAGGCGCACATTTATCCTTTTTCTCAATGCCTAGCTCACAAGATAAAGCAATGGCAATGGAAACCTTAGAAATGCTCTCGCTTTCTCATCTTGCTTACCGCACTTTTGATACCTTAAGTGGTGGTGAAAAACAGATGGTCTTGATTGCCCGTGCTTTAGTGCAACAGCCCAAATTACTGATTATGGATGAACCCGCAGCCAGCCTTGATTTTGGTAATCAAATAAAACTGCTTACCCAAGTTAAGGCATTAAAAGCGTTAGGGATCAGTGTGTTTATGTCAACACACCATCCACAACATGCCGCCTCATTGGCTGATGATGTTATTTTACTGACACCTCATACGCCTGTTTTGCAAAATAGCCCTGAAATTTTGCTAACACCCGATAATTTAGCACACCTTTATGGTGTACAACCCACAGATATTCAGGCGCATTTTCACGCCTACTCTGATAATAACAATGACCATAGGCAAGAATATGAACACCATTGAAACCACCGATTTTGCTCAACTTTATAAAAACCACATGGTACAGGCTGAAAGAACCAAAAAAGAGCCAGAACATTGGGATAAACGTGCTGAGAAAATGGCAGAAACCTGTGCAAATCCTAACGATCCTTATTTAATAAAATTTCGTGAAATGATGGATTTCACAGGTGCAGAAACCCTATTAGATGTAGGTTGTGGTCCTGGCTCTATCAGCATTCATGTTGCGGATAAATTCAAAAAAACCATTGGTATTGATTACAGTACAGGGATGCTCGCAGTGGCTAAACGCCGAGCTGAACAAGCCGGCATCAATCATGCAGAATTTATCACTTGCTCATGGGAAGATAGCTGGGATGCACTTCCTCGTTGTGATATCGCGGTTGCTTCACGTTCAACACTCGTGATGGATTTACAAACCGCACTCTTAAAACTTAATCGCCAAGCTAAACTCCGTGTTTATACCACTCACACGGTTTCGCCAACCTTTGTTGATCAACGCATTATTCGCTTACTGGGTCGAGAGGTTCCTACACTTCCGACGTACATTTATGCGGTGAATATGCTGAATCAAATGGGCATTCACCCTAAAGTGGATTATATCCGTAGCCGTAATTGCCAGAGTAATTTCAATAGCCTTGAGCAATTTATTGAAGGCATCAACTTCTCTGTAGGACCGCTAAGCGAAGACGAAATCACTCGCTTAACCCATTATTATCATGAAAGCATTAAAAATGGTGTTTCACTGATTTCGCCTACCCGTGATTGGGCGATGGTGTCTTGGGATGTAGTGCCTGAAAGCGAGTTAACGCTATGATTTATTACCCTGATGCCTTTCTTGATAATTTATTGATGGAAGATATTCAGTATGGTGATTTAACAAGTCGCGCCCTGAATATCAGTGATCAATTAGGTACGATGACATTTACACGCCGTGAAGCTGGTTGTGTTAGTGGGATCACGCTAGGTTGCCGTTTATTGGAAAAGTTAGGGTTAGAGGTAAAAGCACATCGACAAGACGGTGATTTTGCCGACAAAGGCGATTGTTTAATCACAGCAGAAGGTCGTGCTGATGCACTGCATCAAGGCTGGAAAGTGGTACAAAACGTGCTGGAGTGGAGTTGTGGTGTGAGTGACTATATGGCGAAAATGCTAGAAATCTATCACCGCTATCAACCAAAAGGGCAAATTGCGTGTACCCGTAAAAATATCCCAAATACCAAGTTACTGGCAACACAAGCGGTACTTGCGGGCGGTGGTGTGATCCATCGCCAAGGTTGTTCTGAAACTATTTTACTCTTTGCGAATCATCGCCGATTTTTATCAGAGCCAGATAATTGGGCGCAACACGTTAAACAGTTACGCCAAGCTGCACCTGAAAAGTGCATCGTGGTAGAAGCTGATGATATTGAACAAGCGAGAGAAGCGCTAAAAGCTCAACCGGATATTTTACAGCTAGATAAATTCTCCGTTGAAGATATTGCTCAACTCCAACATGAAGCGCCTCAAATTGCACCTCAATGCCATCTTTCGTTGGCTGGCGGCATTAACCTGAATACGATTGAAAAATACGCACAAACAGGCATCCGTTTAATGGTAACGTCTGCGCCTTATTATGCACCACCGACGGATATTAAAGTTCGTCTTTACCCAAAAGATTAAATAAAAATAGCATTTTACTTGTAAGTAAGTATTTACATATTTAATCAATAATAAACAAACCGAGTGCTAACGTATTGTCAGCACTCATTTTATTCATTTATTTTTACGCATATCGCTATATAAAAAATTATATACGGACTGCAAATTGAGATTGGAATGATGAAATTAAAACCTCTATGCTACTGTTTATCTGTTGCTCTGCTGCCAAGTATTGCGCTTGCTGACACTACTTATGGGCAATCAACGCCTGATCTATTAACCGTTTGGAGTAGCCCGATTGCGGCCAATCCAGATGTGTTAACACAAGAACAAATGCTTGAACAAAATAAAGTGAATGCGGCACAAGCTATTGCAACATTACCCGGTGTTGTGATGCAAAAATCGGGCAACCGTAATGAATACACCATTAAAGTGCGTGGCTTTGATAGCCGTCAAGTGCCTGTATTCTTTGATGGTATTCCAACGTATGTTCCTTATGATGGCAACTTAGACTTAGCGCGCTTTACCACTAACGATCTGGCAAGCATCGAAGTCAACAAAGGCTATACCTCATTACTGCAAGGCCCTAACTTAATGGGCGGCGCTATCAATATCACCACTGCGACACCGAAAAAACCCTTAGAAGGAAGCATTGCTTATTCTCAAGGTTTTGCTCGCGGTGCTGATTATGCACATAACATGAGTGCGCGTTTAGGCGCTCGCAATGATTTAGGCTTTATTCAAATCAGTGGTAGCCAATTAAAACAACGCTTTACACCAATTCCGGGGGCTGACGAAAATAATCAAGCAGCCGGTACACATGGACGTCGTGATAATTCAGCAACTGACGATAAGCGCGGCATGATTAAAGTAGGCTGGACGCCACGCGCTTCTGACGAATATACCCTGACTTATGTAAAACAAGACGGTGAAAAAAATAGCCCACCATCAACATTAGGTAAGGGTAAATTTAAATATTGGGCGTGGCCAGATTACAACAAAGAAAGCTATTACTATAGCGGTGTAACACAAATCACCGATGGTATTAATCTACAAAGCCGTGCTTATCACGATAAATTTGAAAATACCCTCTATATGTATCCAAAAAAAGGGGATACTCCTGACTATAGCCACTATGACGACTACAGCACAGGCGCTGCATTGCAATTAGGTATTGATACACGCGACAGTGACCTACTCTCTTTTGCTGCACATTGGAAAGATGATGTTCATCGCGCTCAAAAAGAGAAAGGCGGTGATTGGATGCGTTATAAAGACAGAACATGGTCTTTAGCCACAGAATACCAATGGGTTGTCACCAATGATCTCGATTTAGTCGGTGCCATTAGCTATGACTGGCGTGACAGTGTTGATACCGATAAAGGGGCTGATGACAACAAACAAACCGCTTTTAACTGGGAAATGATGGCGAAATATTCTTTAGCCAATGACGATGCTGTCCGCTTCTCGGTGTCTGATCGTAGTCGCTTCCCAACGCAAAAAGAGCGTTATACCACTGAGAAACCGAAAGATGGATCAAAAGGGATTATTAATCCTGATTTAGATCCTGAACGTGCATTATCGTTCGACTTAACCTATGAAGGGCACATTACCGATAAATGGGGTTACCAAACCAGCATTTACTACAACCGAGTCAGTGATGCAATTATGGCACACACAGTTTATCGTAATGGCAACGCATTCTTCCAAAACCAAAATAGTGGACGCATTGACTACGTGGGTCTTGATTTAGGCACGAAAGGCAACGTCACTGATTGGTTAGAACTTGGCGTAAACTATAGCTATATTCACAGTGACCCGAAAAAAATCGAACATATTGAAGGCTTACCAAAACATAAAGCTTATATGTGGATGACGTTTATTCCAGTTGAACAAGTTCGCTTTACCATTATGGAAGAAGCACAAGGCTGGACTTATAACCGTATTGATGAAGATGACAAACTCGCAGGCTATGCAAAAACCGATCTTCGTTTAGATTATGACTTTGGTTATGGTGTTTCTGCGAATGCTTCGGTTAATAACCTATTTGATAAATCGTATGAATACACCCAAGGTTATATGGAAGACGGTCGTAATTACTGGTTAGGCATAGAGTATAAATTCTAATTTAAATCATTATTAATAAATTTAAGAGCTGATATTTATTTTAATATCAGCTCTTTTTTATCCCTAAAATAACGTTACTTTCCATAATATCACTCTAAAAAAATTAAAAACGTAAGAATCCCTTTGCCATTTCTAATAAAGTATTCATGGTGCTACTCACTATCTTGACGAAATTATCATAATTGCTATTTGCAGAACTGTATTTTTTTGATAATTCATCCAAATTAGTATTAACGCCTTTTTCAACGGTATCGAATGTTTTCTTTAATAATTCAAACTCTGTTTGTAACATATCTGACCAACCATTTGGCATGTTAAATAAATGATCAACTAATTTTTTAATCCCCGACACATCAAATTTCATTTCAAATGAATAATTCATATAAGTACTATTTCCTTCTGCTAACGACACTCCTTTAATTTGACTAAGTAATTTTCGTACTGCGTTAACTGTATTATACATCTCAGCCTCATCTTTATAATATATTTTTTCCCCGTTAATCATTCTATATATTCGACCATCATTATCTTTAAAAAATTTCATATAAAAAAATGATGACTTTAAACCTGACATAAAAAAACTCAATTTATTAGAAATATCAACAGGATATATACTTATAAATCCATCCTTACTACTGGCCTTCGTTGCCTGACTTAATTCAGATAATATCTCTCTTAACTCTTTTACAAAATCCATATACTTAGAAAAAATATCTTTTAAAACATCTAAATAATCATTTTTACCCGCGACAATGGATTGTTTTACTTCATCAAATAAATCACTTAATGAATCTGTTGGATAACTGTCATTTGATTGCGCATTTTCTATTGCACGAGAAGCATAACTAATTTCATTTAGACTTTTCTTTTGATTAATATTATTTTTTACATATTGTTCATCAAGGTAAAAACCTTTTTCTTTACTAGAGAGATGTTCAAATTTATTATTATCTTTACTATCATTAAGATAAAGATCTTGGTATTCTCGCTTTATGTCTTCTAATAAAAAACTTGAATTATTTAAAAATTCATCTTGATTATGTGCTTGCACATTATAGAACTTATTTTCTATATGTGGTTTATGATTACTTTTAGGTACATCAAAATTAATAGCAGTAGCCATAACATTAACCTTTTATATAAAAATAAAAGAAGTTGTTTTAAGAAAAAATTAAAACTAATATTTTAATAAAACTTAAAACAACACATAAACGTTAGCACTGTTGGGCTATTTTCTCTAAAAATATAAACGTTACTTTCAGTCTCTATAAAAAATTAAAATCGTAAAAAACCTTTCGCCATTTCTAATAATGTATTCATTGTACTGCTCACTATTTTAACAAAATTATCATAATTGCTATTTGCTGAGCTATATTTTTTAGAGAGTTCATCAAGATTAGAATTCATTCTCTTTTCTAATGAATCAAGCGATTTTTTAAATAAATCAAATTCAGTTTGTAAAACATTTTTATATTTTGCTTCTTCTTTTTTATTTTCATTATCTTTTTTTACTTTACTCATCTCTTCTTCAATATCAAAACCAGGTCTAACTAAACCAAATAAAGATGTATTATCATAAAGTAGTTGTTTTCTTTTTTTCTCTATTTCAGCATCTGATAATACGCCATCCATCGAGATATCCGTATTTATTTTACTCAGAAAATTATCAAGATCATCAAAATCAATATGACCAATAAAATTTAATCCAATATCATTTTTTATTGTTGATGCGTGATTTTCCTTTATTACCTTAATACCTTTTACATCTGTTAATAATTTTTCTATTGCATTTAATGATTGATGAATTTGTTCTTTATCTTTATAATTTATTAAGTGTTTTCCTATTTTTCTTATGTAAGTCCCATCATTTTGATATTCAAATAAAAGTGTATTTTGAAAAAATGATTTCTCTCCTAATTTTTCCTGGTACTCTTTTTTAACATTCTCCAATGTTTTTTTTAATTCAATATAATTAATTGCTATACATCCATCTTTCTTACCTGCTTTAGTATATTGGATAATAGATGTTATTGCCGCTCTTAAGTCTCTTACATAATCCATATAATTGGAAAAAACATCTTTTAGAACATCTAAATAATCATATTTACCCACGACTATTGATTGCTTAACTTCATAAAAAAAATCACTCAATGAATCCGTAGAATAACCAGCATCCGCAATTTTATCTTTTATAATTGGCTCTAGTTTTTTTATGGTGTTTAAGCATTGATTATGAGAAATAATATTTTTATCATATTGTGCAGAGAGAGAAATATATATTTCCCTCTCTGTTTTTCCCTTTAAATTATTACAACTAATCCAGTTATCAAGATCAAAATCTTTTTTTTCTCGTCTTATATTTATTAATAACTCTTTCATATCATCTAAAATGTGTTTTTCATTTCTAGATGTAGAAACAACATTATTATCTGAAGAATAGATTTTCGAATGACTTGCTATATTAGACATCCCTGAATCAATAGCTTTAGCCATAAATTATCCTCTTACATTCGAACCAATTGCAGAAGCCGCATCCTGCTGCGCATGAATAATTGCTTCAATAGCTTGTAACAATGCTTTTATCACTTCCGTTACTTCGCGTTGCATCTCATTATTATTATTAATAACATGATTATTGATATTTCCCCTTGCTTCCAATACTTTTTGCTTACCATCAAGTACAATTCCTTGAGACTGTAAAGTTTGGTCTGCTACTCGTGCCAAAGGGTCCGCAGTTGAAGTCACTAAGTTACCGGTGATCATCGTTGGGTTAGAATGACCAATAAGATCTTTCCCCATCCCTTTAATTGAAACAAAAGCCCCCATGCCATGAACTGCCATTGAAATACCCGCACTCGTAATTGCAGCACCAATCATAATATTGGCTTTTTTATTGAGATTATCTTTTATTTGATCTGCGATATTTAACTCAATATTCATCAGCATCACACCCATTTCTCTAGATGCTTCGAACTTTTTAATCATAGACTCTAAATATTTAACAATTAAGTTGATTAATTTCATCATATCTGTAGAGATGAAATTAAACATACCCAACTTTTCTGTTTTTATATGATCATAAATATCATTGTCGTTATCAACTTCGAGTGATTTTAATATCTTTTTTATATCTGGTGTTTTTACTTCTGGTTCAGCTAGAATTGGTTTTGATTTATTTTTTATTTTTTCTAAAATACTATTTAATTTATTATCAATATCTTTATTTAAACTCGCTGGAGATTCTTTATTTAGTTTACTATCATTAATAACATCCTTGTTATCAATAATTTCATTAAATTTAGACTTATAGTCATTAAATACATTATCATTACTTATTTTCATATTAATACCTTATTAAAGATAAACTTGATTAAATAGATATATTTCTGATCATGTCTGATTTAGTTCGATTACTTACAGAAGATTTTTCACTCATATTTTTTAAAATTTCAGTGATAGTATCGATATTCTCATGATAACTTTCCATTATCTTATCCATTAACTTTTGAATAAGATTTAATATGGCATCTAATTTTTTACTGTCTGCTATAGATTGCATAATTTTTGCAGAAAGAACACTACTATAAATATTAACTGCATTTGTTGCTGTTGCATTGGCTAACTTAGAAACAACTACGGTTCTGTTTAACATCACACCTGCCTTCTGACTGATCTCTTTAGCAAGTAGTTTGTTAATTTTCTTCATCGCTTCTTCAAGTGCTTGAACAATGATTTCTTTAATCATTTTTCCCATCATAAGTTCAAGTGCTTCATTGAAGACTCTTTTCAACATATCTCTGACTTGTTGATTAATTATTTTCTTCGCTACATTTGTTATACCATTTATAGCTGGACCAACAACAAAACTTAATGCAATTGCGGCAACAAATAAAACTGCGGTAATTAAAGCCTTAAGTCCCATTTTTAATTTATCTTGTATTGAGTTTTTTATATCCTCAATAAATTTTTTATCTATACCTAGTTTCTTTAATTCATCTAAAGAGCCATAAATCACATCCGCTAGAAAATCGACCACCTTATCTAAAGCCTCCATCAAAGCTTCAGTCAAAGGTTGCATTAATTCGTCCATAAACGATGTACCATGTATCGCTTGGTACACTTCATCTGCAACAGTTAATGCAGCATCGGCGACCATTAATACAACGGCAACCGCCATTAAAGCCATGGAAGCGCCTGCCGTAAAAATAGAAGCAACCCCCGCCACGATAGCGACTAATCCAGCTAACAGTTTTAATCCAATACCTGCCCAAAATTGAATTTCTTCTTGCTTTTTTATTTGGGCTTTTTGATCGTCAATTTTTTCTTTAAGTGATTTTTCTGTCACTTCTTGCATTTCCTCAAAGAGTTTTTGCTCATTTTCAGAACGCTGTAACATCACTTTTAATGTTAATTCTCGTGTTTTCGCTAATAAAAAAGTTAATAACGCCATTCCAGATAAAGAATTTGACATTATTTCAAGTTCTAATGCACTTTGATTTGTCGTAAGCGCTCGATATATTTCTTTTATTTGCTCTAATTTTTCTTTTATTGACTCATTTTCTTTTTTATTAATTAATGCTCTTAGTTCATCTTTATGTGAAGTGATTGTATTAATTCTATCTTCACTGATAGAAACATTGGGCATAACTTTAAATATATTATCAAAGAATTGAGATAGACTACTATATAATTTATCCAAATCATCTAAGGATAATTTAGAGAGATCATCAGGTAATTTCAAAAATGGAAATATCTTTTCAAGTGATTTTTCCATATCGTTTTTAGATTTAATTTTTCCTGATAATAATTCTTTAATCAATGCGCTAGGAATATTATTATTTTTTAAAAAATCGCTAACTTCAGATCCCGTTTTAAAATCATTCGATTTTATTTGATTATAGACCTCCATCCAATAATCAGTATAAGCATCTTTGTTATTTTTAAATTCATTGATCGCTGATTTAAATTTATCTCTTAAACCATCAACACCTTTCGATAAGGTATTTAGTTTATCTATATAATAATCGAGTTTATCCGGATCTTTAATTTGATCTAACACATTTTGGTGAATGACATTTTGATAGGATAATTGTAAGTATAAAAAATCATACTCTTTACTTGATTTATTATCTGGGGAGTTGCTAATAACAGAAGGGGTTGGTGATGATTGTTGTTCTTGAGATATACTCCTATTATTAGTCTTTGTATTTTGTTGAGAGAAAGTATTTATTTTATACTGCACATCATCCTGAATATTAATCCTTTGATTATTTTTTTTCTGCTCAATAGGCGCTCTAAGAGCAGGTGCAGAAGTTTTATTTTCTTTATCTTTAATTTGTGAAGAAACAATACTTTCATTTACAGTATTGATTCTTTGAGCTTGTTGCGTTGTATTTTTAACGACATTTTCCACTTCCTTAGAAGGTAACGGTGTGGAAAATACCATGCTATCATTAACTTTCTTAATATCATTCATACTGTTCTTCCTTATCTTCTTTATCTGTATTAAGAACAACAAGGGGAATATCTTTTAATGATTCTAAATAAATATTGGCTCTTTCTTTTATAGCTTGATCATTAATATTTTCTGAAACTTGATGAAAACAATATTTTGCTTTTTCTTTTTCACCCAGTGATAGATTACATTGTCCTGCATAAAAGACAGGTCGATAATCATTTTTCGCATTGAGATAAGCTAAAGCATAAAGATCAATTGCTGCTTGATACTGTTTTTTTAATTGCTTAACAGCAGCAAGCCCCATAATGTAATCAACATTATAAAAATCGTAGAGACACAAAAATTTGAAAATCGCTTCAGCTTCATCCAGTTTTCCCTTCTGGTAAAAGTCATAAGCAAATGAATAGATTCCTTCCATAAATCCTTCTGGGATAGCGCCTTCATCCTTGAGTGATGCCCCATTCTGAACAATAGAAACAATATAGTTTGCTAATTGATCAATTTCTTTTTCTGACATTTTTTCATATACTGACATGATGTTAATCCTTTCATCTATGATGAATAATTAATAATGAAATTCTAAATTAACTATTAATTATTTACTTTAATAAAACACACGCCTATTTTTATAAAAATAAATACATTATTTTTATAATTAAAATATATATGCGTTAGGCTTACTTATTAGTAATTTATATAATCCATTTCTTCTCTTAATAATCCTTCATTTTCTATTCTCTTAAGCCAAATAAGAATATCCATAACATCTAATAAATCTTGATCTATCATTACATCAAATAAATGATATTTATGATAAATTTTTCTCGCTAGCTCAGGATAACGAACAACAGGTGTTCCCACTTTTTTAGCATAGGCTTTTACTGCCAATGCTTTTTCATTCATACAGCTCAATGAAACTAAAGGCATAATGCCATTATCAGGATCGAAATAGATCCCAACAGCCACATGGGTTGGATTGACAATAACGGCAGATGAATCTTGGATCACTTTTTTCGTAGGTTCATCAAGCAATTCTTTATGGAACTGCCGACGAGTTGATTTTATTTCAGGATCACCTTCCATATTCTTGTTTTCTTGTTTAACTTCATGTTTTTCCATCATCATATCTTTCATAAAGATAAAGAAATCAGCAATAATATTTAAAATAAGAATAGGTATTGAAAGAATAAAAAACACAAATACAAAATTAACGACGAGTGAACACCATTTATCAACAATAATATTTAAATTCGAGCGGTATAATATAAATATTTCCGTACCATGTAAAATAATAAAAACATAACAAGTAATTAAAAATATAACTATAAATAATAATGTTTTTAACAGATCTTTTATTGTTCTTATGCTAAATATTTTTTTAAATCCAGAGATTGGATTAATATGATTAATATCAATTTTAATGGCTTCAGTCGCAAGCTTAAATCGTGAACTAAATAAAGAAGGGATCGCGCCAGATAAAAAAGCAACAACAAGTATAGGTAAAACAATATCAAAGAATAGTTTTGATATTACATCGACATAACTTTTTAACGTGATATTCGTTGGATGGAGTAAAAGAGATTGATAAAAACGACTAAATTCACTTAAATCAACTTGATGAAATAAATACATAACACCAATAAGATAAACAAGCCCTGATGTTAATTCTTTACTCTTAAAACTTTGCCCTTTTTTTGCAGAGTCATCGAGTTTTTTCTGGGTGGGTTTTTCTGTTTTTTCAGCCATGATAAATACTCATAAAAATCGTATAAAAGTATCTATTATTAAAAAATTCATAAAGCTCTGTGGTCATTGCCGAAGTAAAGAAAAGAAGTAATGATATAAAGGCAATAATTCCTTTTATACATAATGATAGTGAAAATGCATTTAGTTGAGGACAAAATAAAGAATAAACGCCCAATGCCACCTCGCTCAAAAACATAATAATCAGTACAGGTGAAACCAAAACAAGCGCCGTACGAACCATATTATTTAGCCAGTGCCCAATAAAAGAATAACCAATTTCTTTGTTAAAATAGCCAATGGGAAATACGTCATAGCTATCTTTTATCGTACTCATCAATAAGGTTAGTCCACCTGTCGATAAAAAATAGGCAGCGCAAAATAACCCCGTTAATGAAGCGAATTCAGAAGACTCAATTCCCGTAGTTGGATTGATAGTATCCCCAATACTAGCGCCCCGTTGGTTATCCACAAACTCGCCAAATGCAGACGCTATCCAAAATGGAGTCGCAAAAAGAAGCCCTATTAAAACGCCAAGAAGTAATTCACTTAATAATATAATTTCCCATATATTTCTTATTTCATCTGTAATAATAATGCTGGGTCTAATTCCCATAGCAATATAAAAAATAATGATATATTTTAATAATTGGCTATTAAGAACTCGACTATTTAAAAAAGGAATAAAAAGAAAGATAGGAAATAATCTTGCAACAAGTAAAAAAAGATCAACTAAATAAGTCTGTATATACCCTAGCAGTATTAACATATTATTTATCCTGCAAATCCTAACGTCATCATCTCTTTTGCATACACTAATATTTTATCGCCCATCCACCCCATAGTGACTAATAAGCAAACAAAAACACCAACAAGTTTTACACCAAAAGGCAATGTCTGTTCTTGTATTTGTGTAATGGTCTGTAATAAACCAATTGCCAATCCAATAAATGTCGCAATGGCAATAGGTCCCGCTGAAAGTAATATCACTAAATAAACGGCTTTATTAGCCGCATAAACCATATCCATTACCTTACCGCCATGAGTTCAAGATATTGATTAATTAGTCCTTTAGCTAGGAGAGTCCAACCATCCATAGCGATAAATAAAATTAATTTTAACGGCACTGATAATGTGACTGGGCTCATCATCATCATCCCCAACGCCAATAAAATACAAGAAACAACTAAATCAATAACAATAAAAGGTAGATAAAGATAAAAACCAATAATAAAAGCAGACTTTATTTCACTTAATGCATACGCGGGAAGCAGTGATAACAACGATTTTTCTATATTTTCTTTCTCGCCATAGCTATCAGGTCGGTTTCCTTGTGCTTGTTCAAAAAAATCTAATAACTCAGGATCAGAATATTTGTACAAATATTGTTTATATTCCCCTAATGCATCGTCAGAAAATCGCTCAAAAGAATCAGGAGAGGTTATATCAAGCGGATTTTCAATAAGATATTGATAGGTATTTTTTGCTATTGGTGTCATAACAAACAAAGCCATCATTAATGCAATCGCATTGAGCACCATATTAGAAGGAACTTGCTGAACACCTAAAGCATTACGAGTCATAACAAGTACGATAGAGAATTTTAAGTAGCAGGTTCCAGCAGCAATAATAAAGGGCGCTAATGTTGCTAGTGCTAACGTTAAAATGAGCGTTGTTGAGCTTTCCATATATTTAATCTTGCTGTAAATGGGAACGTTGAATTTCTACAGCTAATCGCTCACCCACTTTAATTAATTCCCCTTGAGCAATAGCAACACCATTAACAACTAATGTAATTTGTCGCGAGGCATTATCAGGTAATATAATTTGTTGTCCTGGGGCTAGTTTTTCAATTTCTTCAATAGATAATACTTTACTTGCGAGTAAAAAAGACAAGGTGATAGGAATAGTACCAATTGATTTTAAATCCTCATTTTCTTGTGTCGCTGTGTTTGTATCAATATCGTCTATTGATGCTTCTTTCTCTATCTCATTAGTCGGTAACTTTTCATCTAAAACCACCGTGTTTTCTCCTTCTTGCCATTGATAACGCATCCATTTTTTTTCACCAATAATAAGTGAAGAATCAATGCTATCAATCAACACAATATCGCCCAAAGAAAGGGTTTTTAATAACGAAACAGATATTTTGCTATTACCGAGCTGGAATTGAGCAATAGCATTTATTTTATTTTTTGAGGACAACATCCATTCATAATGCCCCTCAAAAGAGCAAATAAATACATCTCCTATTGAGGTATTAACAACGGGATAACTAACTTTTTTTTGCTCTCCTAAACAGATATTGTCTACAGTTACTGGCATCTCTTCTTTCGAAAAAGGAAACAATAATTGTGAACATTTCTGTGAGAATAGAACTCGAAGATAAGCTTCAGGAACCGTTTCCCAATCTATTTTTTTTTCAGCATAGAGGTTATCCATGACTTGGTTAACGGCAACAAGCCCTGTAAATAAACCTAATGTATTCTGACCTTTTATTTTAAAATAATAAGCAGATGCGATAGGCAATTGCGCTTCGTATAAAGAAGATAGAATTCTTATTGAATCGCTATTTTGATCCTGGCTATTTTGGTCCTGATTAACACTTTCTTTAACATCTGATAAGATCATTTTTCATCTTCTTTATCATCGGAAGGATCAATTGCATTAATCTGCCAATGAGAATTATCATTTTCTAATGAAAGCGCTAATCGCCCTTGATATTGATTAAAATTGTCTAAAGAGGATTGATAAACACGTCCAGTAGAAGCAATCAATTCGATCTTTTTATTAATATCAAAATTAACTTTCATCTGATGAAGCTCACTTCCCCATTTTTTAAAAACATAAGTAATACTAGGAGGTTGAGTTATCTTTGATACTTCTTTATAAAGAAGACTTAAAGCGGGTATATCAAGCAGTTTTTTATCTATTAATGGCTCTTGTATTTTCTGTTGATACTCTGGTTTTATATTATTGAACATAGATATATCATTAACTTCTTCTTGTACTTTTTTTTCATCCAATTTATCTATATTCAATGTTTGTCTTGCAGTATCAAATGAAAAATCATTTTTCTCTATTTCTTTACTGCTTGAATGATTATTTTTATGGGCTGAATGATATAATTTTTCTATTCTATTATTGTGAATAAAAGATGTATTCTCTTTTATTTTAAATGCAGTATTACCTTCAGAAAAAGAGCGTTTTCCTTCATAAGGATACTGTTTATTTTCTACTTGTTCTTCTATTTTATTTTCTACTTGTTTTTCATTGTTTTTGATAGTCTTATGCGTTTTAATTTTGTTATCTATTTCTACTAGATTAGGATCAATGTCTTTCTTTTTCTCTACGCTTTCCAGTTTCTGATTGACGAAATTCCTTTCACCAATTAAACCTAACTCATTAATATCTAGTCTACTTTCCTTTTTACCATCAGAAGGACTAATACTTATGCCTTTAGTTGATTTAAGATCACTTGCCACTGTTATATTAGAATAAATCGGTATTTTTTTACTTTCATAATTTAATAGTGGTTTTTTTTCTATTTTCACTTGCTTTGTATGAGCGCAAATTTGTGAATATATTTTCCTTTGTGTTAATAATAATCCTTCTAAATTTAAAAAATCGGTTTCTTCTTTTTCATCTTTAGATTTTATCTTATTGAATTTTGTTTTTAGATGATTTTTCAGATCAATATCATCCTGATGATTTAGATGATAAAAATCATCTAATTTTTGTTTTACCTTACTGAGATTTTTAGAGGAAACACCTTCATTATCAGACATTGATAATTCCAAATCAGCAGAAGAAAGTGATGATTTTTTAGAAAAAATAGACTTATTCTCACTATTTTTTTCATTAGATAAATTTGTATTCAAAATAACATTATCTGTCTTTATTAATATCATACAATACCATCTCCTGTATTTCGTTCTGTTCTAATCTTTCAATATATAACTCTTTCTCTAATGCTTTTCTTTCAAGATAAAGCTTCATTTTATTTTGTTTTTTGATCACCACTTCCCTTTCTTTTTGTAATTTTAGGCTCCCTTTTTTTAATTTTTCTAATTGATACTCTATTTCCTTAATTTGAGTAATAGAAATATTCAATGACGCTAAGACAATAGCTTGTTTACGTTTTTGTTGATTTAAAGAAAGAGTAGAATAATGCCCAGCCTTTTCATACATAGGGATTTCATTTTCTAGCGCAGAAGCTAATAACATTTGTTCTTTTTTCTTATCTTCTGCTTCTTTTATTAACTGTTGATACTTTTGTTGCTCTCTTTCTATTCTTTGCTGGCGCTTAGCAATAGCATTCATCAACACCTGTTGATTAAGAGGTAAGCGCATAAAGTTGATTTAAAGTTTGTTGAAAATCGGCTTTTTCTTTAAAAGATTGAACAAGAAAAGCCTCTATTGCTGATTGTTTATTTACAGCAAGATCGTTTAATTCATTTTCACCTGCACGATATTCACCCACCTCTTGTAATAATTTAATATCCTGTAAACGCATCAATATTTGTCTTATTTTCAATGCTGCTTTTTGTTGCTCAACATGGGTTACTTGCTGAAAAATACGACTTACACTGCCTAAAATATCAATCGCTGGATAATGACCTGAAGCAGCAATTTTTCGTGAAAGATAAATATGTCCATCTAAAATAGAACGAATTTCTTCTCCTATAGCATCAGGCTCATCATCACTTTCAAGCAAGACAGTGTAAAATGCCGTGATTGAACCTTTTTGGGTCACTCCAGGTCTTTCTAGGATCGCGGGCAATTTATCAAAAACAGAAGCCGGATAACCTTTGCGAACAGGAAGTTCGCCTGCCGTAAGAGCAACATCCCTTAAAGCTCGACAATAACGTGTCATTGAGTCAATAAATAATACGACATTCTTGCCTTGTTCTCGGAAATATTCAGCAACGGTCGTGGCAACTAATGCCGCATTACAACGCTCTATTGCGGGTTGATCTGAGGTTGAGCAAATTAATACTGTTTTTTCGCATCGTTTATCTGCTTTTAATTCCTCGACAAACTCTGTGATTTCACGTCCTCTTTCACCAATTAACCCGATAACAAAAACATCGGCTTGAGAAAAACGGATAAACATATTCATAAGCATTGTTTTACCCGTTCCTGCACTGGCAAAAATTCCCATTCGCTGCCCTAACCCACAACTTAATAATCCATCCACGGCACGAACACCTGATTCAAAAATTGTTGTAATAGGACGTCTTTCACTAAATAAGGGAGGATGACCATCAATAGGTAAATATGAATAGAAGTTTTCTTCTTCTATTTTTTTATTACTAAAACGTAATAAATAGTTACCTTTAATATCAATCATACTCCCTAAAACATTGGGGCTTAAAGCGACTGAAAAAGCATTTCCCGTAGGTACTACGATTATTTGCAAAGAATAACCTTGCGAGCTTCCCATCATACTTAAAATCGTAATACCATTACGGAAACCAATCACAATAGCTTCACCAATAATTTGACCATTAATGATTGAATCTTTTAATAAACAAATTTCTCCAATAAATACATCACGCAGCGTAACTTCAAGAATATTACCTTGTATTCGCATAGGATGAGCCGCGTGATGAAATATTGAAAATGCGTTATTCATTTTTTACCCAATAAACTGCTGATGAACGCTATTCATCATTTGGAAATATTCATCAATCGCTTTTGCCATTGACTCACCATTTTGTAGAGCAATAGGCATAAATGAGGCACGTAGCTCTAATTCAGATTCTACTTTCACTAAAGCAGGCTGCCCCGGATAAAAACTTTCCATTTGATTATTAATACTAGTTAATAATAATGATGTACTGCATTGTGATAATAAGTTTTCATCATATTCACCAAGCACAGACCAGATCATAGGAACCTCATCAACAACCAATAAGTTAATATCAGGCATATCACCTAAACTAATTGTTATTGTTGAATGATTATCGACAGATTTTCCCTCAGGAAATAAATCATTGCGCCCAATTACATTCATAGCATCCATAATTAAACTTGCTAGATCAACAGACATAATCTCTCCTAAATAGATTGTAAAACGTTAATTTCAATGTCAGATGTAATTTCATCATAAGACAATACAGATAATTGTGGATATTGTGTTTCTATTAGTTTTTTAACAAATCGTCTTATATCTATTGCTGTTAAAAAGACATAATCTTGAATATATTTAATCTCATCAATAGCGGTAGATATTTTTTCTATTATCATATCAAGCTCTGCAGGTTCTAAATTTAAAAATGTCCCTGAAGAACTCTGCCTTATTCCACCACGAATAATCTCTTCTACATTATGAGATAAAATAATCACATCAAATTTTCCATCTTTTGAAAAAAAGTGGCTAATATAACGTGAAAGTAGTGATCGGATATGTTCCGTTAAAAGCACCGGATCTTTTTCTTTACTTCCCCATTGTACTAATCCTCCAATAATTGTTTTTATATTTCTAATAGGGATCTTTTCTTGTACTAAACGTTGTAAAACATCATTAATTCGTTGAATAGAGACTTGTCTATAACACTCTTTTAATAGCTCTGGAGAATTTTCCTCTATTTTATCAAGAATATTTTTTGTCTCTTGTATTCCGAGAAATTCAACAATATTTAATGTAATCAAGTTGGAGAATTTTCTATAGAAATAACTTTCTGGTAATTCTACTTTATAATCTAACGATGTTAATTTATCCGACTCATTTTTATTAACCCAATAATGGCTAATATTATCATCCTTAATTTCTAACATTTTAAAATCTAAAGAAAAAAGTTCATCATTAGGATTTTCAATATAAACAAAGGGAAAAGGACAATCAAATTCATCAGCCTTAACTTCATTTATTAAAATAATGATTTTATTTTCATCAATTTTATCAGAGTAATGAATAACAATATCAGGAAGCAATACACCATATTGTAAAATAAATTCTTTTTTCAACCATTTTTCGAAAACTAGTTTTGAAAGATACGCTTTCTTCTTTGAGGATACGGTAATAATTAAAGGTAATGTTTCTGCTTGAGATAAAGTAATGTTCTCAGTTAACAAACTATTTTCATCATCTAATTCATTTTTATTTGAAAATAGGTTTGAAATAATACCTTTTTTACTTTCAGGATCGGAAGCATTATCTTCATTTTTTTCATCCTCATTTTCTGTAGCGGCTTCTTTTTTCTTACCTTTCCATTGTTTTTTAAAGAAATAGCCCCCTAATATTACCGATAAAATAAGGAAAACAGATGTTGGAAAGCCAGGTAAAAAGCCAATAACAAAAGCAAGGATGGCAGTTACTAATAATGCAAAATCTTGAGCAAGCAATTCATTCATAATGCTAAAACCAAGATTATTATTTTCACCACCAACACGCGTGACAATAAAACCCGCACTGATAGAAATCAGCAATGCAGGAATTTGGGCAACAAGCCCATCACCAATGGTCAAAAGTGTATAAGTATGTAACGCTTGTGAAATTGAGAGATCCATTTGCGCCATACCGACAGAAATTCCGCCAATTAAGTTAACAAAAATAATGACAATGCCGGCAATCGCATCGCCTTTAATAAATTTCATTGCACCATCAAAAGATCCATATAATTGGCTTTCTTGGCCTAATTCTTTTCTTCTTATTTTTACTTCATCATTAGTAATAATGCCGGATTTTAAATCAGCATCAATACTCATTTGTTTTCCTGGCATACCATCCAAAGAAAAGCGTGCCGCAACTTCTGCCACACGCTCAGAGCCTTTAGTAATCACTAAAAATTGCACGATAGTGACAATAGAGAAAACAACAAAACCAACGACTAAATTTTCACCGATAACAAACTCACCAAATGACGTAATAATTTCACCCGCATCTGCATCTAACAATATTAATCGACTTGTACTAATAGAAAGAGCAAGCCGAAAAAGTGTCGTAATCAGTAATAATGCAGGAAAAGTCATAAAGTTTAATATTCGGGTAATATAAAATGAACTCATAAAAATAAGAAGAGAGATTGTAATATTCAACCCAATAAGGAAATCAACAATATACGTTGGCAAGGGTATAATTAACATCATAATAACCAAAATCATAACCGATAATACGATTAGCTCTGGTTTATTTTTTATTGCCAATAGGAATCTATAAATCATAGAAATTATCCATAAATTATTTTTTATTTATTTTCTTTGTTGATATTGTTCTAATCGGAGGTAATTATCTATAAGCTTTTGTATAATTATTTGGCATTCTTCTCTAAATTCATAAGATAAATATAATGATTCAGGATAATTATTGAATATCGTCTTTAGCCCTTGTAATAATTTCATTTTTATATTAACTAAATAATTCATCCATTGATTTTCTAAAAGAGAGACTAAATATTTTTCCATTTCCTCTGGAAATGTCATTCCATGAAAAACCAATTGATACAGTTCTTTATCTGTTATTGTATTTTTTAAATCTTGTTTATCGAGTTTATCTATATTGGTTTCGATAAAACCACTTAAAGCCCGTAATTTATTAACTCGGTCGAGAAAATAACCAAATTCTGAACTTTGAGAACAACTAGGCATTAATGATTGCATATCACAAATCAAGCTTTGTGTTAGAAAGCTTAAGATAATCGTACATTGTTTAATGTCATATTCTTCTATCCACATTTTAAAAAAATAAATAGGTTCAAAATCAAGGTTAATAAAACTACGATAAAGATTTCTTAATGCCGAAGCATTGAGAGAGAGTAACTTTGAAAATGTTTTAGCTTGAAGCGCAATATTAATACCGGCTCTAATTTGCTTTCCATTTTCACCCTCAAGTAAACGATTTATCTCATTCTCAATACCTGCATCTAATTGCGAACCTAGCTTTTTTTTTCTAAGTAATTCTCGTAAAACCATAACGAGATCACTTTCATCAGGGAACATTTTACGTAAATAACTAAGCAATTCTTGCAAACTTCGCCCTGATTTTCTAAATAACATCATGACTTTATCAAGTTTTTTATCCGCGCCCTCTTCTGCAATATATAATGTACTTTGTCCTCTATTTGCCTTTTTATCTAATGATTGACCAAAACGTTGAGAAAATAGTGTTGCAACCATAGACATATCATCAGATATCTCTATTAATTGATTTTGATAGTTTTGGCTTTCATTTATTTTTGGTTGTTTATACTCTGTTTCTTGTTGGCTTTTTTTACCAATACTATTGTTTGCCAAATACGAAGACGTAAAGCTATTAATTGGCCCGATCATAGTGCTACCTCATAAAGGCTTGAAGCTGTTTTAATGCTTGAGATGTTTTTTTATCCATTGGTTGAAATGGATTATCAATTAAAGATCCAAAATCTTCAGCATTCGTGTTTTCTAATAATCGAGGTTGCAGCATAAAAATACGGATCATTTTTTTATTATTATCAGACTCATATTTAAAAGCTCGACCAACTAAAGGGATAGCACTTAAAAAAGGAACTTTAGTTTCGGCTTTCACATTATCTTCTCGTGTATATCCACCAATTAATAAGCTTCCACCTTCCGAAACACGAGCAACAGTACTAATATTTGTACGGTTAATTACAGGTAATTTTTCAACACTTTCATCATCACCATTGTCGTCTTTTTTTTCTGCACCATCTTCAAGATTAATGATCATCTCAATATCTTTACTTGAATTACCAATACGTGGTAACACACTGATCATCGTGCCAAATGTTGTCGATTCTAATGAAGCAACGCGTTCACCTTTTATTTGAGTATAAAAAGTCGTGTTGTTATCAAAAATAGCGGGGGTATTTTCTTGTGTTAATAACATTGGGCGAGATACCATTTGCGCTTCACCATCTTCACTCAATGCTTTAATTTTTCCTAAAAAGTTAAAACCAGATGTAGCACTTAAACTTGCCGTATTAAAAAAGAAGCTGCCTTTACCCGAGTTATAACTTGCTTGCCAATTAACACCTAAACTATCTGCTTTATTTTTAGAAATATCGATTATCCATAACGACAATTCAACTTGCCTTTTGGGTTTATCTAATTGAGAAATGAGCGAATCGATTAATGCTAATCCTTCTCGGCTTGTCTTTACTAAAAGACTATTTGAACCCGGTAATGGCACTAATTCGACGTTATATTGCCCTATTTTAGTTATAATAGGCGCATTCGTTTCTTCAATCCCATTTACCGCCTCATCGTATTGCTGACTATCGTTATTTTCTCGCGTTTTATTAGGTTCTACCGCTGTTCTTTCTATTCCTTTAGAGGACATAAATAACTGCTGTAAAACAGAAGTAATACCCGGTAGCACCACTGTTTCACCGCGTAAGGTATAAGTTCTATCTTGTACAAAGGTATTTTTTAATGGAAATATCTGTACAAACTCATCACCATAGCGAGAACTCCCCACCGGTACTTGGTTATTGGTATTTTCATTAATTTTTTCTTGTACATCATTATCTAAAAACTCGGCAGCGGCTTTGACTAATTTAATATAAACAGGAGGCCCCGAAATATAAAAAGTACGTTGATCTTGGCCTGCACGCAGTGGATAACGCTGATCATATAATCCTACATCTTGTAAATAGTCTTTTAGCTCGGCTAGACCTATATTTTTTACCTGAAAGAGTTCTTGTAATATCTCACTGCTCTCATAAATATAGATTGATTTTCCATCATTAAAATAGAGCAATGACAAACGTTTCACCATCAATTCAAATGCTTCTTCTGGTGAAGAAATATCAAAATTTCCAGTTACTCTTTCCTTTTTTACTGCATTACTCAGAATAAAAGGTTTATCTAATTTATCTGATAACACGAGAAAAAATTGTTCAACTCGTGTATCAACCGCAATAAAAACATCCGGTTTTTTCACCTGATGCGTGTAGATAACCTTTCCTTGTGCAGCTTGAATTTGAAAAGATAAACTGCAACAAAGTGCTAGCCCAATAACACAATAAATTTTATTTTTTATTTTCATAAAGATGTTGACCAATTCGACGAAATTCTGTTGGTGTAATACCAAATAACGTCTTAATTTCATTAGAGAAATGAGACGCGGAACTAAATCCATTATCGACTGCGATTTGTGTCAATGATTCATCGGTTGATAGCGTGGTTAAAATTGAAGATGCTGCACGCCATGAACGCAATTGGCTTTTTCCACAGTTACCTAAATAACGTTTACACAGTCGTCTAAAATGCGTACCTGATACTCCATATCGTTCTCCAATTTGTGCAATATTACTTTTCTTCTCATCTAAATAACTAATGAGATGCAAAATAAGCCAATAACTTTCACTGTGTCTTATTGTGACAAATAAAGGTTCTAATTGGCTTTCTGATTTTATTGCTTCATTTATTAATACGTATTCTAGAGATTTATTAGTATCTTCTATATAAAAAATCTGCTGATTAATATCAAATTCAGATCCTATCGCTGTCATTTTTGAAAAATCACGAGCATAATCAATAAATGCCAATAATCTTGCACAAATAAAAAATGATCGTTTTTCAATACGCCAAGACTGGTTTTCTGATTGGAAAATAACATCATCACTTTTGGCATTATAAATAAAAGCCTTTCCTTTTATAATTTTTGTCTTTTTTTCATCATATATTTTTACCGGATAATCATTCTTTAAAGGAATACAAAAGAACAATGAATTACCTGGTAATATATTTTTATCGCCGCTTATTTTTACATCATTTATCAACATGGTAAATACCTCTCGTTATACTTATCATAAAATTAAAAAGTAAAGATAATAAATTTTTAGTTAACTCATTTTTATGGTTTTGCTTTATATAATCTTACAATAATATCACCTATTATTAACTATAAAGATGAATAACAAATTTTTTCCGTTTATTATTTAAAAAAGTGGCAGTAATATATCAATACCCACTATCAAATAAAAAACATGTGCTTTTTTTTAAAAGAAATTTTATGCTCATTTGACTAAACTATATTTATATTATGAATTAATAACAATTTATCATTAGGCTAATTCCATGCTTTATTATATTTACATCCTCAGTGGCCCCTTAAAAGGAACAATCATTCCTCTACCACCCAATCGCTATTCATTATTCTTATATAATAAAGAATGCGTTGAAAATAAAGAAGAAAATGATAAAACTATACTTTATATCCCTTGTAATAAACAGGAAGATGAGAAAAAGCTCGCTATTATACTTGATGAAGATAATAGTGAAAATAATAAATATAGAATTGAAAGTAGCTTAATACAAAAAGAGATTGATGAAGAATATCCGTTGAAAATCGATAGTCCAATATATAGCAATGATACACCTATCTTTTTGATTAGTGATAAAAATGATTTATCTCTCGAATCATTTGATTTAAAAAAAAAGAAAAAAACAGGCATCATAAATAAAAAAACTCTTTTATTATTAACATTAATAACGCTATTCTTTATGGCATTAGTTTTTTATATAAAAAGACCGACAGAAGAAAAAATTATTCCAACGGTATCAAAAAGTTTAAATTTTAAAGGATATCAAGGGGAAAATGGATATTATTGTATTTATGATAATTTATACCCGACCTCAAAAATAGAAAGCACATTAGAAAATAAAATTATCTATCTGGAAAAAGTAAAAAACTTATCTACCGGTAATAATCATCAAAAAATACATATAATTTTTAAAGATAAATACAAACCTATTGTTAGTTTTTTTTATCATAATGAAACTGAAAAATTAAAAATGATCAATAATATAACTTCTGACTTTTCAAAAAATTGCCTTCCAACCATTAAAGGAATATCAATACCTAACATTATTAATGATATAAATGAATTTGAGCTAACTAAAACAATAGGTTATACCATTGAAGAAAAAAATAACGGATTAACCTTTATTTTTGATGATGTATTAAATATCAGTAACAAAGAAAAACTGGATACTTATATCAAAAAACAAACGGCCATTTTTGGCAGAAAATTTATTTTTTACCGTGAAAATATAAGCAATCCTATGCTGAAAAATAAAGCAACATTACAAGAAGATCATGGATATATCTTTCTTGATAACCAACATCGTTATTTTCCTCAAGGATAATAACGATATTTATAACCGATAATTTAGAATCAATCTTAGAGGAATACTATTATGCCAGCTTATCCTGTTGCCGACGATGTCAGCACTATTAATAAAGTTGATAGTTATTTTCAAGAACCTGTACTAAAACAAAGTGAGGCATTAAAAATTGCATTAGATGCATTAAAGGCAGATACATCAAACGCCGCGGCCTTAGCCGATTACCAAGCAAGACTTGCTGAATATAATATTACGCGTAATGCAGAATCAACGTCGATTAAAGTTGTGAAAGACTTGGCAATGAGCATTATCGGGAATATGCGTTAGTTTTTATTTAATGGAGGCTGTATATGGCGATTACCCCAGTTGTTCCTGTTCATTTGGCTACATTACCAAACGATAAAAGCACAAGTGATGATAATTTATCTTCAATAATGGTAAACAGCATCACAAGTGGTTTTCAATATGAAAAACAGATCCAAGAAAAGCTAACTACATTAAGCCAATTAAGTGATGTTCAAAGTTACACACAGCTACAAACAACACTTAACGATTATACAATTACAATGAATTTAGCAAGCACGTTAGCCAGAAAATCACTGAATATTGTTGAAACATTACTCAAGGCACAATAGTAATGAAAATGCGATATTTGTTTTTGGCATTATTATGTTGCCTGTTTCCATTATTAAGTGGTTGTAAAGATCAATCTCTGCTCACTAATTTGGATCAAAGACAGGCAACAGAAATTCAAGCTGTTTTACAAAAACACCAAATAACCAGCACTCGTAAAGCATTAGGAAAAGGGTTATTTGATGTTTCGGTCAAAAAAGAAGATATGGGAATTGCGATTCAAATTTTAGAAGAATATCAATTACCCACACTATCTCGAATTGAAGTGACTCAGTTATTTCCATCAGATGCATTGGTATCATCACCGCAAGCCGAAAAAGCACGTTTAATTTCTGCTATTGAGCAACGATTAGAACAATCATTACTCACAATTGACCATATTATTGATGCTAGGGTACATGTAAGTTACCCAATATCCCCGGCTGAACGCGTTATTCCAACACCTCATGCTTCAGCTTTAGTTTTTTATGAAGAGGGTATGCTAGATAATGATCAATTAAGCGAAGATGTTCGTGCTTTTATTCATAATGCCTTTAACGATATGGATGAGAATAATATTACCGTTTTGTTGTATCCACGAAATATTAATAAGTTCAACATAATAAATAATCAACTTCATCAAAATAGCTCTGATTCATTTCTTACTTCTTGGCTATTTCTAAGTTTATTATTGGTCGTTATCGCCGTTCTCATTGCGGTTTCATTGGTAATATTCCGACGTAAAAAAACACAGAAGGAAGAGAATAATGACAAATCTAACTTCTGAGCAATTCGAAATGATATCCCGTGTAATGTATGAGCCACTTAGTTATCTTCATGCAGATTACGATGTATTAGCGTCAAATAAAGAAAGTATAATTTGGCAGAAACTCGCTAATCGCCAATTAATTCAGCAATATCAACTTATTAATCAACTAGATTGTGACATCGATATTATTGTAGAGAAAATCTTTACGCATTGGGTATTACTTCCCCGTTGCGCTCTATTTTTAGGCTATTTGTATTCTAGAGAAACGCTTTTATTATCTGGTAATTACTATCAGCTAGAACCACAATTAAAAGCGTTTTTATCTCTTTATTCTGTGTTAAATATAGATAAGAAGATAACGACTCCTCTGGAAAATATCGTACCCATAAATATCGGCTATCAATTACTCTTTGATTTTATTAATTCAATTTCAACCGCACTGGCCCAACGTTTTACATTACTTTTTGCACCACAATCATTACCGGTTGAACTTCCTCAGTCACTCTTTTTATCCCGTTCACTTTTTCTTTTGGTGCTAGATTATGCTGCGCTCGCTGTCTGAAAATCTTTTAACATACACTCGTGAAGGTGTATTAATTCGGGCTAAATATGTTCGACAACTTGATAATATTTATAAAACCGAATTAGCGGCCAAACTCGCAACAAAAAAAATACTCCGAGATTTTAATAAGAAATTAGATGCGCATAATAAGGAGATAGCAAACCAAGCTTATAGTAAAGGATTACAGGCATTATTAGGGGATATATTAAAATTCTCAATTCAATATCAAGAACAACTGGTACAGTATGAATTTCAACAAAGGGAGCAAATAATCGCAACTCTTGCTCAATTTTTTGACTCACCAGAAATACAAGTTGAACTCACACGTCGTTTAATTTCAGCAATACCTTCAGAGAAAAAAATAACGCTAGATATTCCAGCAACGCTACGCCCATATCTTGAGAAAGAGCTTGAGAAAGAGATTAATAATATCAATATTGAATTGATATCTCATGACAGCAAGTCCATTGCTATTCATGCCGGTGATCAAGTAGCTTTTTTTGATCCTGCGCTGTTACTCAATGATTTAAAATCACAATTTCACCAACCTTTTTCTGAATCTTATCAAGCAACATTTACTCAAGAAATTAAAGACACTCTGCTGAAATTTATTAATACGTTTGATGCATCAGATGATATGCATCCTCAAATAGAAACATCCAGTGAGGGTAATAATGAAGATTGATGCTTTAAATACACAGAGCTTATATGCGTCACAGCCTCATTTTTCTGCATCAAAGCGCAGTACAAATCAGGAATTAGACCCTTTAATGGCGACGCTAAATCCTACTTTTTACCAAAATTTAAAAACAACCAACGTGAATACAGTCAAAGATATCTTAGCGTTATTAAATAAATTTGATGTTAAAAATGAAGGCAATCAAACCTTAAAAGAAAAACGTCAAGTTGCGCTCTTAATGTATGCTCACCAAGAGAGTGAATTAGAAAATAGTGATAATAAAGAAGTCATTAATCAGGCGTTAATTTCACTTCTTTCTTACCAAGGTTTTTATCACCAATTTACACTCGACTTATTAGGTATGAACGATAACCAAGATGATTATGAGGGCTTCTTTAAACCCGATAACGCTTCGTTTTCATTTTAACATTTATTATAGGATCTGTGCTCCAGCACCTTTCTCACCTAAAATATCGTCTGGATTACGTAATGGGCAATCACTTAATGATAAACAACCACATCCAATACAGTGGTCAAGCCCGTTACGTAGTCGCTTAAGGCGACGAATTCTTTCATCTAACCGAACTTTCCAATCCGTTGATATTTCGTGCCATTGTTCTGCGGTTAATTTACTATTTGGTGGATATTTTCCTAGTATTTCCTGAATTTCTTTTAGTGGGATACCGGTACTCTGCGCAGCTTTAATAATTGCCACATAACGCAATACAACCGGAGGGTAACGACGCTGATTACCTGCACTTCGATAGCTTTCTATCAACCCTTTTTCTTCATAAAAATGTAACGTTGAAATTGCAACACCACTTCGTTTTGCTACCTCACCGACAGTAAGCGCCCTATTGAAATCTATTTTTTCTTTTTTCATTTTTTATTTTTTCCTCTTGACCTCAACTTAACTTGAGGTTTTATAGTCCTCTCCTCAAATTAAGTCAAGTCAGAGGGATGCTGACTTCTGTATTTAAGATCGCTGAAAAATGATTTATAGCAACGGTAAATAGCCGTTACTTCAAAGCACTGTGGCAATAATTTAATCAATAAAAATAGAAAAACGCTCATCATGGGATAGGCAATAATATGAATAAAAAACTCACTTTTACCGTCTGTGCCTCGCTCTTTTTGCTCAGTGCAGGTGCGATGGTCTACGCGACAACTTCATCAAATGATGAGGAAACGCAGCAATTTGCTTATCCTCCAACAAAAGTGGCATTAGCCACCGTACAATCATCAAAATTACCCAACAATATGCAAGGGGTTGGAGAATTAGAAGCTGCGCGCCAAGTTTATTTAGCCGCTGAAACCAACGGTCGAATTGCTGTGATTAATTTTGAGTCGGGGCAAACTGTTAAAGCGGGTCAAGTTTTAGCGAAATTAAATGATGAACCTGAACAAGCCGAGTTATTACGTTTACAAGCGCAATTAACCAACGCAGAAAAACTCTATTCTCGAACCAGACAACTTTATAGTAAAAATATGGTGGCAACAGCGCAATTAGATAGCACCTTATCAGAGCGCGATATGATTGTGGCTTCCATTCGTGAAGTGAAAGCGCGGATTGCACAAAAGGCAATTAAAGCGCCCTTTGACGGTATTGTTGGGATAAAACTGGTTCATGAAGGTCAATATCTCAATGCGGGTGAACGTGTCGCTTCACTTGTCGATGCGAGCCGTTTAAAACTCAATTTCTCACTTGATGAACAAGCTGCACCAAAAATTTCAACCAAACAGCCAATTAATATCGAAGTCGATGCTTACCCAGATATCATTTTTACGGGTTCAATAAATGCGATTGATCCTCTTATTGGTCCTTCTCGGACAGTGCAAATACAGGCTGTTTTACCGAATACTGACAATAAATTAAAAGCGGGCATGTTTGCTCGTGTTCAAGTTACTTCTCCTGATAGTCCGATGGTATTAACCGTACCAGAAACGGCAGTCACTTATACTGCCTATGGAGATACCGTGTTTGTAGCGCAATCTGACAATCAAAAAAACCTTATCGCTAAGCGTGTCTCTGTGAAAGTTGGATTGCGCTACAACGGCCTTATTGAGATCAAAGAAGGATTATCCCTTGGTGATCATGTGGTCTCATCCGGTCAAATAAAACTCAGTGATGGCATCACTATTGAGCCTATTGAACAAGATACACTGGCTCAATTAGTCAGCACTAAGTCATAACAGGGGCTAATAATGAAATTTACTGATATTTTTGTTCGTCGCCCTGTTTTGGCATTAGTTGTTAGCACACTCATCTTTTTACTGGGGGCATTTGCATTCAGTAAACTGCCAATTCGCCAATATCCGATGTTGCAAAATTCAACCATAACGATTGCAACAGACTACCCAGGTGCATCATCTGAACTGATGCAAGGATTTGTCACACAACCAATCACACAAGCCGTTTCCTCTGTGGAGGGCGTGGATTATATTTCGTCTTCTTCTGTACAAGGAAAAAGCTTAGTCACCGTCAGAATGGAATTAAACCGTGACCCTACTCAAGCCTTAACACAGGTCATGGCGAAGGTAAATCAAGTGCGCTATAAGCTACCTGAGCAAGCTTATGATCCTGTTATCGAGCTTTCATCTGGCGAATCTACTGCGGTGGCTTATGTCGGATTCTCAAGTGAACAGCTTTCTATCCCTGAACTCACCGACTACCTTTCTCGTGTTGTTGAACCGATGTTCTCATCCATCAATGGCGTTGCCAAAGTACAAGTTTTTGGTGGACAACAATTAGCAATGCGTCTGTGGTTAGATGCAGACAAACTGGCAGGTCGTAATTTAACAGCGAGTGATGTCGCAGAAGCTGTACGCCGTAATAACTATCAAGCTGCACCTGGTAAAGTCGAAGGTGAGTTTGTGATTGCCAACGTTTATGTCAATACGGATCTCACTAATGTCGAAGAGTTTAAAGACATGGTTATCATTAATGATGGCAATAATCTTGTCCGTTTACGTGATATTGGTACTGTGGAGCTAGGTGCTGCTGCCACTGAAACCAGTGGTATTATGAATGGTAAAAAAGCCGTCTTCTTAGGTCTATTTCCGACACCGACAGGTAATCCGTTGGTAATTGTTGATGGTATTCGCGAACATCTTGTTGATATTCAAAAAACCTTACCGCCAAGTGTCGATGTAGAACTGGCATTTGAAACTTCACGTTTTATCAAAGCCTCTATTAACCAAGTAGTGCAAACATTAATTGAAGCGATTTTAATTGTTATCGCTGTTATTTATCTCTGTTTGGGATCGTTTCGCTCTGTTCTTATTCCTGTACTTGCCATTCCTTTATCAATGTTAGGTGCCGCAGGATTAATGCTTGCCTTTGGTTTTAGTATTAATTTGCTCACTTTGCTGGCAATGGTTTTAGCTATTGGGTTAGTTGTGGATGATGCGATAGTGGTTGTTGAAAACGTGCATCGCCATATTGAGGAAGGATTATCGCCTGTTCAAGCCGCTTTAGTAGGTGCAAGAGAAGTGGCAGGCCCTGTTATTGCAATGACCATCACTTTAGCGGCTGTTTATGCACCGATTGGTTTAATGGCTGGATTAACAGGCGCATTATTTAAAGAATTTGCCATAACATTGGCAGGCAGTGTGATTGTATCCGGTATTGTGGCATTAACCTTATCACCAGTGATGAGTTCATTAATGTTAAAACCCAAAGAAACTGAAGGCAGAATGGCTAAAATGGCCGAGTATTTCTTTGATAAGTTGGCTCATTACTATGGTTACGTCCTCCATTTTTCTTTAGCTAATCGCTGGTTAACCCTCGTTTTCGCTTTAGCCGTGTTTGTCAGTTTGCCGTTTTTATATAGCCAGACAAAACAAGAGTTGGCACCTTCAGAAGATCAGGCGAGTGTCTTAACCGCGGTCAAAGCACCACAACATGCAAATTTAGCCTATGCGGAACGTTTTAATCAGAAGCTTGATGAAATTTATATGAGCCTGCCTGAAACAGACAGCACATGGATAATTAACGGTACTGATGGTCCTTCAGCCAGCTTTGGCGGTATTAACTTTGATGGTTGGGATTTACGTGATCGCAATGCCGATCAAATCCAAGCTGATTTGCAAAACCGCGTCAATAATGTTGAAGGAACCAGCATTTTTGCTTTCCAATTAGCCTCGTTACCCGGCTCCGTAGGTGGATTACCAGTACAAATGGTATTACGTAGCCCGTTAGGCTATCCCGTTTTATTTGAAACAATGGAGCAAATCAAACAACAAGCACGAGAAAGCGGTCTGTTTGTCGTGGTGGATAGCGATTTAGATTACAACAACCCTGTCGTTCAAGTTGCCATAGACAGAGCAAAAGCCAATAGCCTAGGTATTCGTATGCAAGATATTGGTGAATCGCTTTCTCTGTTAGTGGGCGAGCACTATATTAACCGTTTTGGTATGGATGGCCGCTCTTATGATGTTATTCCACAAAGTGTGAAACACCAACGTTTAACACCGGCTGCGCTGGCAGGGCACTATATTCGTACTCAAGATAACGTGTTAATTCCATTATCTACTGTGGTGAATATTACCACTCAAGTTGAACCCAATAAATTAACGCAGTTTAATCAACAAAATGCGGCAATATTCCAAGCAATCCCCGCACCGGGTGTCACCATGGGGCAAGCGGTCGCGTTTCTTGAAAACGTGGCAGATTCATTACCAGCCGGCTTTAGTCATGATTGGCAATCTGATTCTCGCCAATTTACTCAAGAAGGAAATACGTTAGTTTTTGCATTTATTGCCGCACTGATCATTATCTATTTAGTGTTAGCAGCACAATATGAAAGCTTAGTTGATCCATTGATTATTTTGATTACTGTACCGCTCTCTATTTGTGGCGCTCTTGTGCCATTAGCGTTAGGTATGGTGACACTCAATATCTACACGCAAATTGGTTTAGTCACATTAATAGGGCTAATTAGTAAGCATGGTATTTTAATGGTGGAATTTGCTAATGAGCTACAAATTCATAAAAATCTAAACCGTCGTGACGCGATTATTGAAGCCGCAAAAATCCGCTTACGTCCTGTATTAATGACCACCGCAGCAATGGTGATTGGGCTTATTCCACTGTTATTTGCCAGTGGTGCGGGAGCGAATAGCCGCTATGGATTAGGGCTGATTATTGTATCAGGTATGTTAGTCGGCACACTGTTTACTCTGTTTGTCTTACCAACCATGTATAGTTTCTTAGCACGAAACCATCAAATCAGCGCCCAAACGGAGCGTCAAAAACAGTTACAGCAAGTGAGCGAGTTATAAGTCAGATAATAATAAATAGTAATGTCGTAAAAAAATAATCCCCATTGTGAATGCAATGGGGATCTTTTATAGCCATTTAAACAAATATTATTTTATTTTAATATCATCATTAAGTAGCGGTATATTATTATTTATTGCATATTTCAATAGTTCAGCTATTTGCTCAGGCTGATAAAGCGCTCGGACACTGCGTTTTTCTCTTAAATCAGAGATAATGCTTTCTAAACTTTTTCCTTCTTTATTCCCTGATTGTTCTGCTTTCATCATTTCCATTAGAGCAATAAATTCCCCTGTTCTTCCTAATCCAGCAAGGCAATGGACAGCGATATTTTCTTTTGTTGGATTTGTTTTTAAATTGCCACCAATAATATCGATGGTATTTTTTAACTTAGTCGCATCTATTCCTGTATGATCAGTCCAATCATAAATATGCACAAAATTTATTTTTTTCTTTTCATCACTGTTTTCTTTAGTCACTAACTTAGTGTATGTTTTACAATCTAAACATGCTCCATTGGTTTTGTTTTTACTTAAAGCCCACTTTTCAATATGACTAGACTTTATATCGTCTAAATCTAAATTCTCTCTAAAATATTTAAAACCTTCTTTTTCAAAATCACTTTTATTATATTCACTACCCAGTTTTGAGAGATCTTTTTTGATATCATCATTCGATGCTAAAACATAAACTGTATCTATATTGTTATTAAATAACATATTGAAATAATGGTTTAAACTCTCTTTATTATTCAAAGGATATTGGGATGCAATAGTCATATTAGGAGAATTATAAGAACTAACATCATTTGCAGGTAATGATACATTGCCTGATTTTATTAAAGTATCTGTACGATACGTTAATTGCTTACTGTATCTTGAATTTTCAACCGATTGATAATCGGCTGAACTATATTTTAAACCATTTAAGTTATTAAATAATATTTTAGCTTTTTCATTATACTTATCTGTACCAGTACATTTTTTAACCGCGACTAAAAAATTATCTCTGGCATTATGCAACCTTACTTCTTTATTAGAGTGAGAAAAATTAAAATTTGATATATTTGTATTATTAATTTGTCGTCTAGAAAGTAAGCTATTATTTTCTGTGTTTATTGCGCGTGGTAGAAATAATAAATTATTAATAACTGCCATTTTTTTCTAGGTGGTAATGGTGGGGCTAACTCTTTACTGCTGTTAGTAATATCAACTATATTATTTTTAATAATATATTCTTTTGCTGTGGTTTCTAATCTATTTCTTTGAATTAACGGTGTTGAGGCAATTGGGGATAGAGGCATATTTATTTCCTTGAAAGTTAAGATTGCATTATCTTATTAAGGAAATAGTGGGTATATAAAAAAAACTCCTTTTAAATAAACATGTAAAGTAAAACAGATATAATAAAAAAACATTTACATCTTATTAATAAAAAAACACCAATAGCCTTTATAAGGATATCGGTGTCTTCTATTAAAAATAAAACAAATAATTAGTTTACATACTTTTTTTACATTGTTGAAAATGTATTCATAATTATCCCGCCTGAGATAATTAAAGCCATAGAAAATATAGCCGGTAAGTCTGGTTTTTGTTTATATAAAATCATGGCAACTAATGTTACCCCCACAATACCAAACCCACACCACAGTGAATACGCTACACCAACAGGAATATATCCCATTGCACGCGTTAAAGCGAAATAACAAATACAGTAAGCAGCAATCACTAAAACAGAAGGGGCTAATTTGCTAAAGCCATTGGTCTTTTTGATCATCGACGTGCCAGTGATTTCAGAACCGATAGACAGCGCCAGCCATAAGAATCCGGTAAACATAATTGTTATCCTTATTTATTTTAATAAAATACTTATTTATCAAAGATAAGCTTTATTAAAAATTAAATTTATTAAGAAATAGATTTATTTATTAACTGGCGATGCTGCCTGTTTAATATTAGGAGTTTCAGTTGTCTCTTCTTCCTCTTCTGATCCCATTTTGGAGAATAGATTCATAATCACAATACCACTGGCAATAACGGCCATCCCTATCATTGCCGCAGTATCAGGATGTTGACCATAAAACAACATCCCTAAAGAAGAGACCACTAAAATACCTGTACCAGACCACGTCGCATACGCTAAACCGACGGGAATATTTTTTACTGCGCGTGATAACGAGTAATAACAAATAACATAAAGAACAACAATTAAACCTAATAATAATGTTTTAGTTGTACCTTCACTATTATCAAACATTTTTAAGGTAGAGGTTGCTGAGGTTTCTGAAATAATAACCGCCAGCATCCAAAGCCATGATTTAGCTTTTGGTGACATAATAAGACTCCTGAGTTATCAGATATAATTTAAGATTAATTTTTCAAACTTTTTAAATATTCAATAGCAGAATCCGTCAATTTATCTTGCGATAAATGATATTCTCCAGGCTTATTCATTACTTCGTTTAAAGTAATATAGCGATTATTATTCTCTTGTTTAATTTCAGGTTTATATTCAGGTTTAGCTTGATGACTCATATCATGGTTTATTAAATTAGCTTCAACATTATTTATAGGATGAAACATAATACCCATTGATTTTAATCGACTAATATTTTCCTGAATAAGCAGGTTATACTCTTTATTTTTATTTAAACCTAAAATTTCATTTAACTCACTTTCTGGTTGGCAAAAATAAGGTAATGCGATAACAGGAATATTTTGAGCGAGTGCAGAATGAATTAACTTCCCTTCTTCACTGATAAATAGCCCGTTAATAATTTCACCCACCAGCTTTTTATCAAAATAAGGAACAAACAGCGCGTGATAAGTCGATAATTGCTGGCAATCGAACTCACTCGCGTTATACATTTCTCCTAGATGACGCCATTTCGATAAATCGTGACTGACTTGTGCCTGTGTTGTAACAAAAAGCGAAAATCGAATATGAGAAAACATGTTGATACGTTGACAGATTTCATCTTGGTATCCCGGTGCTGGGGTAAGTGCTAACAACACCGATTTTTTCATTCTTTTTTCTATTTCAGCAACAATCCTTTCTATTAACTGAAAGTCCATTACGTCACCTCATTGCCTTAGCTGACAATAAATACGCTATCGTTGTTACGAAGCCCTGCCGCATTCGCTTCATCGGTATCAATATGAAATTCCAAAGAAAATTTTTCACTGACACGAACAACGACTTCATCAAAAATCAGGCTACGTTCACCTTCTGTTTTAACATGTACTTTTTGTCCATTGGTGACGTTTAACATTCTGGCGTCGATTTCACTCATATGAATATGACGTTGAGCACAAATCACTTGCTCTTTTAATTCAACATGACCCGCAGGTCCCATTAAAACAGCATTGCCAGAACCGACTAAATCACCCGACTCACGTACTGGCGCTTTTACACCTAAGGCAAAACAGTCCGCTTTTGAAATTTCTAATTGGCTTTGTGGACGAACAGGTCCTAAAACACGAACTTTACTGATCGAGCCTTTAGATCCCACAACAATTACACACTCTTTTGCTGCAAACTGCCCCGGTTGTTTAAGATCTTTAAACGGAGTAAGTTGATAACCTTTGCCGAATAATGCTTCTACATCTTGCTGTGAAAGATGCACATGACGATTAGAAATACCAACAGGGATAGCCATTCCTTGCGTCTCTCCCAACATCACACCATGCGCGGGTAAACGAGAGAGAATTTTTCCCATGAGTTGTTGATTAATCATTATTTTTTACCTTTGCGGCTTTCTGGTTTGATCTCTTTTTTACTGCTTTGTGCTTTATCTGTTGCGGTCTTAGTTTCAGAGGCAATATTTGGAGCTTGTAAATCTGCAACTGCTTTTGTGGCTTCAGCGTTTTCAATGTCGTTTTTAACAGGGGCTTCAATTATTGTTTCAACGACCGTTTCAACGACGTTTTCAATAGCAGTCTCTTGCACTTTTTCAGCAATAGCGGGCGCTTTTTTCTTACTTTTTATTGTCAATAATTTAGTAATCACACTTGGCTCTGGTCTTGCGATAACCAATGAACCAATCACCAGCTCTTTTTGGCTCACGACATCAACACCATGATCAACCGCTGTTCTTACTGCACTGATTTCGCCCTGAAAACAGATTGATACCAAGCCAGATCCTACTTTTCGGTATCCAATAATTTCTACATTTGCCGCTTTACAAGCTGCATCTGCCGCTTGAATGGCTGCGGTTAACCCTCGTGTTTCAATCACACCTAAACTGTTCATCTTTCTCTCCTACTTAGTGACGGACAAGACGGATATCGAAATCAAATTTCTTAAAGAAGGTTTCTAAACTGTCTAACTCTTCTGGCGTATAACTTGGGTCATTTTTAATGGGGTAAATCATTTCCAATTTTTCGTATTTATTACGGCCAAATTGGTGATAAGGAAGAATATCAATGCGCTGAATATTACCGCGTTTTGAAAGTTCCATTGCGTAGTTAATCGCGCCAGTGATCGCATCATAAGAGTCGTTATAACCTCGCACTAAAGGCATACGAACAACCACATTTGCACCGAGATCCATTAAACGCTCTAGATTACGACGGACATTCTCATTACCAACACCAAACAACGCTTTATGCTGAGTGGTATCAATGTGTTTGATATCAATCAGAAATTGATCAACGACTTCCGCTAATTTCTCATAATTCGCCACATTGGTGGTTGCTTGTGTCTCTACCGCGGTATTGATCATCATCTTTTTACATTCTTGTAAAAGCGCAACCGCAAAATCAGTTTGTAAACTCATTTCGCCGCCACCGATGGTGACACCACCACCTGAAGAGATGTAAAAGTCATAATCTTGCATGATGATTTTCATTAACTCGGAGACAGAAACATCTTTGCCCATAATATCAAGCGCATCAGAGATACAGACTTCTTCACATTTGCGACAACCAATACAATCAACAGCGCGATCAACACGATGAACTTGTTTACCATTCTCATTGGTTGTCATGTAATGCACACCCGCCGGACAAACATCAACGCATTTACCGCAATCGACACATTTGTCGTGGGAGTACATCACCTGAAATTCACTGCTAAGACCTTCTGGATTTGAACACCAAGGGCAGCGGATATTACAGCCTTTTAAAAAAACGAGAGTACGAATACCATCACCGTCATAAATAGAGTATTTCTGGA
>JAEYFY010000072.1 GCA_023454395.1 Pseudomonadota bacterium | reverse complement strand
TTTGTAGTAGATTACTAGTTACCCATTTATAGGTGTAAACACCAATCGGCATCACATATTTAAATGTTTCTTGTAACAAAAAAACTTATCTTTGCTATTTTGTTGCTTGTATGATGTATGGAATAGTTTCATCCTATTCGCCTATGTAATGAGAATCAAAAAAAGCGGATAGAAAAGTTTCCCTGGTGTTGGCGCAGTATTCGCGCACCCCAACCTTCGGTTGGGGTTATTTTTTTCTAGCGTCTGATAACCAGTTTCTTAAACTTTCCACATCCTTTCTCCAATCTCTTTCTAACTCATCTACCCACTCTTGCACATTGTCCCACCAAGCTGGTAATTCCGATGATTGGATTTGTTTAGCGAGTTGCTGTAAATGTTTTAAACCAATAGAACCCGCAGCCCCTTTAATTTTATGTCCTTCCTCTGAAATCCCCTTCTCATCACGAGCTGTTAAGTTAGATTCAAGGACTGACATATAACTAGGCATCATCTTTTCAAAAACATCTAGACCATCAGTGATTAATTGAGGTCCGACAAGTTCGATGTATTGATTCAGCATGTCTATATCTAATAATTCTTCATTTTTATTCAACAATTCCGATGACTCATTACATGGCACAGAAACCGCACCATCACCCCAGAATTTATTGATAATCGCGGTAAGTGCATCCACAGAAAGTGGTTTGCTTAGCACATCATTCATTCCCGCATCTAAATACTCTTTTTTATCTTTCAAAACATTTGCTGTTAAAGCGATAAGAGGGGGAAGTTCATTACTGTCGAATTCTTTGCGTAATTTTCTTGAAATATCGAACCCAGTCATATCCGGTAGTTGAATGTCTAATAGCACTAAATCATATTCATCCGGCTTAAACATCGATAGCGCTTCTTGCCCTGTCATTGCGACATCAACGGTATTACCCAGTTTTTCTAAAACAGAGCAGGCAACAATCACGTTAAGTTCAATATCTTCAACAAGCAGAATATTTAATGCGGGTAATAATAGTTCATCATCACTTTCGATATCGTGGTGCTCTTCAATCGCAGGAGCGACGATAGAGAGCGTAAAGGTAGAACCCTCACCTAACTCACTCTCAACACGAATATCACCGCCCATATGCTGTGCTAGGCGTTTTGAGACCGCAAGCCCGATACCCGTTCCCGTTGCAGAACGACCACCTTGACTATCATTGACTTGATAGTACATGGCAAAGATCTTCTCAAGCTCACTTTTTGGAATGCCAATTCCGCTATCTTTCACTTCAAAGAACAACTTATCTGGCGCTTCTTGCCAAATACGCACTTTGATTTCACCTTCTTGGGTAAATTTCACCGCATTACCAATGAGGTTCCATAAGATCTGGCGTAATCGAGTTCCATCAGAGGTTATCTTGTGCGGTAGCGTTTCTTCTGCTTCGAGTGTGAATTTCAATCCTTTTGGCTGTACTAACAGTCCAGACAGGTTTTCTAAATCAGAAATAAATTCCGTGAAGTCAATGGGCTGATTATCTAACTGAATTTTTCTACGCTCAATTTTGTCCATCTCAATCACGTCATTGAAAATATTCCCTAACGTAATCGCACTCACATGGATCGTTTTTAAGTAATTGAGTTGTTCTGGTGAAAGTTCGGTATCCAATAAAATACGGCTTAATCCAACAATACCATTTAGCGGTGTACGCAATTCATGGCTGATTGTTGAGATAAAGGTGGTTTTATCACGGCTCGCGTTCTCTAACGCGTCTTGATAGCGCTTACGCTCTGTAATGTCACGTCCAAAGCCCATTAAGCCATGGCGTTTACCAATACGATCATAAAACGGCACTTTGCGTAGTTCAAAACAAGCCTTGCGACCATCAGGATAAACTAACCACTGCTCATAAGTGAGTGACACATTATGACGGAAGACTTTTTCATCCGTTTCCATCACTTTTGCAGCAATATCTTCGTCATACACATCAAGTGGGGTTAAACCGATAAGTTGCTTCTCACTTTTACCTGTCAGTAATTCCGTCGCGCGGTTACATCCTGAAAATTCATTATCTTCATTGCGGTAATACACTAAGTCAGGAGAGGCATCTAGGAATGAACGTAGAAGTGAGGATTGCTGCTCAAGCTCGATTTGCGTCAATTCACGACGCTTCATTTCACTTTTTAGTTTTTCTAGTAGTTCAAGGTGCGCTTTTTCAACTTTTTCACGCTCTTGAATTTCCAAGTTTAATTGCTCAATATTCTCTTTTAATTGAGAGTTAAGCTCTAAGTCGCGCTGGCGCATTACACCGAGTTTATCCACCATACGAGACAAACGGCGTCGTGACTCTTCAAGTTGTTCAACCACAACAGAGAGAAAATAGACAGCCCAAGGCGTAATAATCAGCCCAAAGAAAATAGAGCGAACAAGGTCAATACTGGTAACATCACCTGCAAGCAAGAATGTCACCGCCATTTGAACAACCATCGCTAAAACAACTAATGCAGAAGCTAACAATAATGAGAAGCGAATTAGCCCCAGCCTCATCATTAAGTCAACGTAGTATTGGGCAAGCCCTTTGAGCAATTTCATTGAAAACTCCAATATATTGAATCTATGGAATGATAACCCAAAAATGAATTGGCGCAGTGG
>JAEYFY010000410.1 GCA_023454395.1 Pseudomonadota bacterium | reverse complement strand
TTAGTCTGCGCAATTACGGGCTAACAGAACAACAGATTAAATTTGTTAGTGAATACCTTATCGACTTAAATCGAACGGGAGCATATAAGCGAGCCGGTTATAAAGGTGAGGGAAATACAGCTTATGTCAATGCTACTCGCATGCTAAGAAATGCTAAGGTTTCAAGAGCAATCACTGACGCATTAGCAGAACGAGAACGCAGAACTGAAATAACCCAAGATGCCGTATTAAAAATGTGGTGGGATATCGCAACGGCAGACGTTAACGAGCTGACTGAATACCGTCGATTATGTTGCCGTTATTGCTGGGGCTTTGGTTTCAATTACCAATGGCGTGACTCAATAGAATTTGAAGACGCTACTAAAAAAGCAGTCGTAGCAAAGAAACCTCCTCCACAAGATGTGGGTGGTTACGGTTACGATGAAACATTAGATCCAAATCCTGATTGTCCTCGCTGTAACGGTGCCGGTGTTGGTCGTGCGCATTTTCATGATACGCGTGATTTAACAGGGCCAGCTCGTCGAGTATTCGCAGGCGTGAAAGAAGGTAAATTCGGCGTCGAAGTTATTACTCGTAATCAAGATGAAGCGCTGAAGATGGTTGCACAGCATTTAGGTATGCTGAAGAACAAGACGGAATTAACCGGTGCCGATGGTGGGCCTATTCAATCAACTGGTATTGACCTTAGTCATTTGAGTTTTGAACAGCTTATTAAATTGAGAAAGATCCATAAGACTGAATAAATATATCAATTCGACCTAAATACACAATATAAGTCACTTCATCAACCTATTGAGAGTTAAGTCATAAATTATCATATACCTGTATTATTAATTCTTTTTAGGTGTATATAATGAATAAAATTAAAGTTTTATTTTTATCTTTATTAATTTCGGGTTGTACTGTACCTGGGTTAACAAGCCATACAGATCATCCATTAGAGATAAAAGATATAAGTATTGGGGATAGCATTGAGTGTAATAGTTTAAAGGGTGAAATATTTGGAAATGTAAGAGTATGTCATCTTGATATTAAGAGCTATGGTGGGGTAGAGGTTAAATCAAGTACAGTTACATTATTGAATGAAAAAGTAGCTGTTGTTCGATTGTCATTATCTCAAATAACGGGTTTTAGCCAAACAGGCGTACTTAATGCTATGGCAAAGAAATTTGGTCCTCCAGCGAGAGGTGGACGTCCTAAAGTACATATTTGGACAAATAGTGGAAATACATTATACCTCGATGAAATTAAAGGAATCGTTGTTTTATATGGGGAAGATTTGAATCATGTTCAAAGCATAATTTCATCTTTAGATGCAAATGATCTCTAGTATTATTTTTTAAATTAAATGTATTTAATACGACTATTTAAGTAATTTAAATAGTCGTTTCTAAGGCAATATTATTAAAAAAAGGTGTTATTTAACATAATGGTGCTAATGCGCCCCTTCACTTTTGAACTCAACTAAAAATACAACCTAAACCGCTAAAAGTAGCAATCTTCTTTCTGTTTAATCTCTTTTTTATTGTTAATCAATTGTTATCAAAAACATGAAAATCATTTCGTGCCAATTACGGTATGAAAGGGTTGTTTTTGTCACTTTAGGTATCTCTATGGATGTCAATTTCGACTTGTTTGATGAAGAGGTCAGGAGAGAGATAGCTAGGCGTAGTTTGCATGAATTTATTCAGTATATAAACCCTGAATACATTACAAGCCACTTTTCAGAAACGGTATGTAATGCGTTAGACCAGTTTTTGTTAGATATGATGGCAGGTAAGCGCCCTAAATTAATATTAGGGGCACCGCCACAACACGGTAAGTCTGATATTGTTTCTCGCTATCTTCCCGCTTATTTCTTTGGAAAATACCCCAATATGCGTGTTGGTGCGCTGTCGTATTCCTCAGATTTAGCCGGTGATATGAATACCGATGTTCAGCGAATTATGATGTCCGATGAATATCTTGTGCTATTTCCTAAAACTTGGCTGGGTAACAGGCCTGAAAACGGCATTGCAGTCAAACGTAATTCTGATGAGTTTGGTCTTGCCAACCACAAAGGAGGCTATGTTTGTGCGGGGGTAGGTGGCCCATTAACGGGTAAAAAAGTTGACCTCGGTATTATCGATGACCCGATAAAGAACTCAAAAGAAGCACTTAGCCAGACTGTTAAAAAATCAATTTGGAACTGGTACGTTTCGACATTTAAGACCCGTTTATCAAAAAATAGCGGTGAAATTATCATGGCCACTCGGTGGGCAACTGATGATTTATCTGGCCAATTAAAAGAAAAAGCGCCTGAAACAAAGGTGCTTGCATTCCCTGCAATCAATGAACGAGGGGAAGCACTGGTACCAGAGTTACACCCAATTGACAAACTCCTTGAGACAAAAGCAATCCTCGGCGATTACTTCTGGTCTGCTATGTACCAACAAAAACCTAAGCCGGGTGATGGTCAAATCTTCCACGAAGAATTTGCTCAGTATTACTTACCAAAAGACCTACCTGAAAAATTCGATAAGGTTATCCATAGTTGGGATATGACTTTTAAAGACAGTGACGGTACCGACTTTGTGGTGGGGCAAGTTTGGGGCAAGAAAGATGCAAATGCTTATCTACTGTATCAAATTCGAAAACGTATGAGCTTTACTGAAACATTAAAGTCGGTGAAATGGCTAGCTGAAAAATTCCCTGAAGGGCGACGTAAGTTAGTGGAAGATAAAGCTAATGGCCCTGCTGTAATCGACTCTCTCAAATCAACCGTATCAGGGTTAATTCCCGTCGAGCCAGATGGTAGCAAGATTGCTCGTGCTCATGCGTGTACTGCTGAGTGGGAGGCTGGAAATGTGTGGCTCCCCCACAAAGACATTGCGCCGTGGATTGTAGAAACCGTGGAGGAAATTACCACATTCCCGTTTGCTGGCCATGACGACACAGTGGATGCCATGACTCAAGCATTACGCGATTTATATCAGAAGAAAAAAGGTAGTTTCTTCACAACTAGGAGATGATCTATGTGGTGGCCGTTTAAGAGGCGAAAAACAGAACCACTCGTACCGGTTAAACGGTCAGCATTCACAACTGACTTATATCCTGCGCTGGCGCGAGAACGGGGCTTTGATGGGATTGATTTACCGCAACCCACAATTGCAGGTGTTGCGATGGACAGCATTGATAGTTATGTGCCCTCATTTAAAGGTGAGCAGGTTTACGGTGTACCAGAGTCACAGGCTTCTTGGTATGCATCACAAATGTTTATCGGCAACAATATGTGCGCGGTTATCGCCAAACATTGGCTTGTGGATAAAGCCTGCAATATGCCCGCGCGTGATGCGATACGCCAAGGCTACGATATTGATTGTGATAACGACGATGATCGCGCTATCAGTAAAAAGCTCCGTAAGCGTGATAAAAAATACCGTATTACACATCAACTTAAAGAGCTGGTTCATTTTGGGCGTGTATACGGTGGTCGTTTAGCATTATTCGTTGTGGAGACATCAAACCCGAAAGAGTGGTATGAAAACCCGTTTAATATCGATGGTGTGACCAAAGGCATGTACAAGGGGATTAAACAGATTGATCCACAATGGGTAACACCTGATTTAACGGACGCCAATGTTCAAGATCCTGCCAGTATGGATTTCTACGAGCCGACCTATTATGTGATTGGTGGGCGTAAGTATCACAAGTCTCACTTTATTAAGTTTGTACCGTTCCCTGTACCGAATGTCTTGAAGCCAATGTACAACTACTTTGGTGTTTCTGTTCCTGAGCGCATTTATGAGCGTGTCTATGCCTCAGAACGTACAGCCAATGAAGCACCACAACTGGCAATGACCAAGCGTTTACTTACGATGGGGATTGCAGATCCAGAAAGCGCTGATAAGGACATTATTCGCGAAAACATGCTCTATTTTATGGAGATGCGCGATAACTACGGCGTACAAATGACTGGTAGTGAAGATACGGTTCAACAGTTCGACACCTCATTAGCGGATTTAGATGCCACGATTATGACGCAATATCAGCTGGTGGCATCGGCTTCCAATGTACCAGCAACAAAACTGCTAGGTACTACCCCGAAAGGCTTTAACTCAACGGGTGAATACGAAGAAGCCAATTACCGCGAAGAGCTTGAAAGTATTCAATCAAACGACCTTGAAGAGCTATTACAGCGTCATTACGACATGTTGATGCGTAGCGAGGATTTGCCTGTGACAGAAATCTCTATCACATGGGCACCACTTGATAGCCCGACGGCTGTTGAGAGTGCGGATATTGAGCTTAAACAAGCACAAGCCGATTCAGCTTATGCAACAACGGGGGCGATTGATGGGCTAGATATCCGCAAGAAACTGGCCAGTGATAAAGCGTCTAGCTATTACGGCATTGAAGTGAACGAGGCAGATTATGTCGAGGCGAATACGAGTACGAACGAAGCGAGCGCAATGGGCAACCTCTCGCCAAGCAGTAATGAAAGGGAAGCCCCTGCAGTATTCGGTAGCGCCCTCTAGTCGTTATCAAGGTGACATGTCACGCCTCATTAATTCAATGGTTAAAGACTATGAAAAAGTGTTTAGCGAATTAAATGACGACTTTGAAGGTTTTACGATGGATGCCAGTTTTGCCAGTCAAACACGCATCTGGCTTAACCGGCTAAAACGCAAATGGGATAAGATTTTTAAACAAAAATCCACAGAGATTGCGGATAAATTTGTTTCCCAAGTCGATATAGGCGCAAAGCGTAATTTAGATGATTCTCTCAAGCAGTTGTCAGGGGGGATCACCATCAAAACCCCAGCCATGCCCGAAGCCCTGAAAGATAAAATTATTGCCTCTACAGCTGAAAACGTATCGTTAATTAAATCTATTCCACTGCAATTTCATCAACGTATTGAAAGTGTTGCATTACGTTCTATTAGCCAAGGTGGTGAGGGCGCAAAGACTCTATTAGAGGAAATTCGGCATACTGGCAGTGTGACAGAGAAAAGGGCGAACTTTATCGCTGTTGACCAAACGCGAAAGATTACTACGGCGGTTAACTATGAACGTATGAAATCTGCTGGTATTCGTAAGGCGGTTTGGCATCACTCTGGTGGAAGTGCTGAGCCTCGTGAATGGCATATTAAATTGGACGGTGAAGTATTCGATTTAGATAACCCACCAATTATTGATCCTAAAACAGGAGAACGGGGTTTACCCGGACAGTTGCCAAATTGTAAGTGCTTCTGGACACCCGTAATAGATTTCGGTGAGGAGACATGACAAAGCGACAATATGATTTAAACGGCTGGTTAGAAGTAAAAGATAACCCCATCTCTAAAGTTGGGGTTTTTGATTATTTAGGGTTTGAAATTGGCGCACCGGTACCCGAAAAAATTTACAAGGTGTATCGCCCACAAGAAGAACTGGCCAGCACAGAGACAATTAACTCTTTCAAATTAATGCCCTTTGTTGATGAGCATGAGATGTTAGGGAAAGACGGCACACCCGCAGAGACAAAGGGGATACAAGGGGTAATCGGGGAGCGAGTCTATTTTGAATACCCCTACCTTAGAGGCAATATCAAAATCCTGTCTAATTCAGCGCTTAACCAAATTGAAGGGGGAAAAATTGAATTATCTCCGGGTTATCGCTGTATTTACGATTTCACACCAGGCGAATTTAACGGTGAACGTTATGACGCCATACAACGGCATATTAGAGCCAACCATCTTGCGTTAGTTGATGAAGGGCGCACTGGCGCTGATGTTGCTGTGCAAGACCATTCTGTTATTACCATAGACACAAAGGAACTTATTCGCATGAATCCTGAAAATGAAAATAAAGACACGCCAACCAATGATGAGGGTGCCTTTACGCCCGAACAATTGGAAGCGTTAAAAGCCATTATCAAAGAAGCAATCACCAGCGCTAAACCCGCGACAGACGATGAGCCAGACGATAAAGATAAGTCTTCAACTGATTCAGACCCTGACGAAGAGCAGAAAGCAGAAGAAGCAGTGGAAAAAGCTGAAATTGCTACAGAAGAGGCTGAATCTGGCGAACCTGAAGCCGTAGAGAAAGCCGAAGTCGCCATTGAAGAGGCTGTCGAAGCGATTGAAGAAGCTAAAGAGCATCTTGACCAAGCAACTACCGATGGCCTTCATCGTCGTTTAAAACGCCTAAACCGTAACATCACTGCGATGGACGAAATGGCATCACTGAAACGTAAAATTCAGCGATTAGAGAAAGCAAAACCGGCAATGGATACGGGGGAGTTACTCAAACAAATCGGTGCGCGTGATGCGCTGGCGCATAAGTTAACGCCGTTCCTTGGTGTATTTGACCATTCCGCTATGACTCAACAACAAGTCGCAGAATACGGTGTTGAGAAGCTGGGTATTCAATGCAGTAAAGGTACAGAAGCCATTGCTCTCGATGCTTGGATGCAAGGGCGTGTTCCTGACTCTCAAAAACAGAGTTCAACAATGGACTCTGCAGTGAGCAATAAATCAATTATGGATAAATGGGGAGCTAAATAATGGCAATTCCTAATTCAGTCGCAAATGGACTAATTTCCGGCGTTGTAGGTGAAATTAGCCATGCAGGCCCTATTCGCGCTGTTTCAGCAATTCTTAGTTCAGCGGATGAAGAGCTAAATATTTTCGGTCGCGCCTATACCTACAAAGATAATTCGGTGGAATCCGTTCAAGTCGGTGGTAAAGGGGCTTTTGCAGGGATCATGATTAACCCTAAAGCCTATCGTATCGAAAAAGAATTTGCGCTTAACGGCACACAGGGCGAGTTCTTGACAATGGGTGAAGTTTTCGTCGAGCTAAAAGAAG
>JAEYFY010000046.1 GCA_023454395.1 Pseudomonadota bacterium | reverse complement strand
TATTTTTCTAAGGAGCACATATTATGTCAACACAAACTACACCGATTACAACAGAGATGCTACTTGAAAAAGCGAATAAAATCATATGTGAACATGAAGATTATTTACAAGGTATGCGTGCTGATTCGGTTGAACAGAAAGGTAATGTCCTCGTATTTAAAGGCGAATTTTTTTTAGATGAACAAGGTTTACCTACTGCAAAAAGCACAGCAGCATTCAACATGTTCAAGCATTTAGCTCATGTGTTATCTGATAAATACCACTTAGAATAAGTCATCTTCGTGATTATTTTTATTTAATCACTGAAGTAAATTAATTTACTCTTAATCGATAGCAAAAAAGAGACTTTACTTGCCAGTTATTGCGTTCACTCAGATACGCACAACTGGCATAATTAAGCAGTAATAAAGAATAATGATTCAACTTATTCATAATGCCGTTTTTTTGTCACATCTTCATTCACGATTACACTTACCTATCAATACAATCAGTAAGATCAATTATTTTTATTTTCTATTTACGGCTATATTGAAGACTCCTAGAAAGAGGAAATATTTACCCTGTTGTTGTTATAAGCAATATCAATTATTTCTTTGATTGCCAGTGAAATTTTCACTGGCTTTTTTTTGTTTTATCAAAATAAAAGCTTTTAAAATAGAAAGTTAGAATATTTATTAAGAAGGCTTAGAAATAGTGACTGGATTAAGGAAGGATGATATCAGCGATAATCCATATCACTGATATCATTATTGCGTACTTATTGACTTATATAACTTAGTAGCTTGGCTTATAACAGCGGTTTTTTACTTCTCTGCACCCAACGCATCATCAGTTTATCGATACTTTCCATTACGCCACCGGTAACTCGCTCAACCATTTTCTTTTTGGTAACATATTGAACAGAAAGAACTTCAAAATCATTAATATGATCAATCAGCCAATCATCACTTACACCAACTTTATCAATTAAGCCTCTGTTTAGTGCTTCTGAGCCGTACCAATACTCACCCGTTGCAACGCTATCAATATCAAGTTGAGGGCGATATTTATGCACAAATGATTTAAACAATAGATGCGTTTCATTTAAATCTTGCTTAAATTTCTCGCGACCTTCTTCAGTATTTTCGCCTAATAAGGTCAATGTACGTTTATATTCGCCAGCAGTATGCAACTCAACATCAATATCATTTTTCTTGAGTAAACGGTGAATATTAGGGATTTGAGCTACGACACCAATCGAGCCAATAATCGCAAATGGCGCTGCAACAATGTTATCTGCCACACATGCCATCATATATCCCCCGCTAGCAGCCACTTTATCGACAACCGCAGTCAGTTTAATTCCCTTTTCTTTTAAGCGTGTTAATTGAGCCGCAGCTAATCCATATCCGTGAACCATACCGCCTGGGCTTTCTAAGCGCAGTAATACTTCATCACCTGTTTGTGCAACAGAAAGAATGGCACTGATTTCTTCACGTAGTGCACCCACTTCATGGGCATCCATACTACCGTTAAAATCAAGCACATATAAACAAGGTTTTACAACGCCTTTTTTACCTTCTTTTGCATTGTTTTTACTCTGTTTATTCTCTTTTTTCTGCTGTTTTTTAAATGCTTTATACCAGACTTTTAATTCAGCATCGTCCATTTTTGCTTGTTGCATAACACGCTGTTTTTCTTCGTAAGCTTCAGCAAGATCAGTGACTCTTAACGTCCCTTTACGATTTTGCTTTTTATTTCCAATCACTACGAAAAACAACACGATAGCGATAATCGCCACAACAACAGTGACAATTTCTGCTAAAAACAGTCCATATTGCAAAATATACTCCACAAAGACCTCTTTTTAAGGTTAATAACACTGACTAAAACCAATATGCCTAGTTTAACGAAATTCTGCTTTAGCGCCAGCAACAAAGGCATGATTATGTTTAATACCATTTATGTTTAATACCATAAAGAAAACAGCCATAATTTGTAAACAAAAAGTCAGACTAAACTGGTCGCTAAGCAAATAAGACGTTACACTTTATTTACTTTTTACTAGACAGGATATCAATATGTTGCAATATCAACCCGATCATAGCGTGCTAAAAGATAAAATTATTCTAGTAACGGGTGCTGGTGATGGCATTGGAAAAGAAGCCGCACTAACTTATGCGCAATATGGCGCAACACTTATCTTATTAGGTCGTACTCTATCAAAACTTGAAGATGTTCAAGAAGAGATAATCACATCAGGTGGCCAACAGCCCATGTTATATCCACTTGATCTACTTACAGCGACAGAGAACGATTTTCAGCAATTTGCTGATACTCTCGTTAAACGCTTTCCTCATCTTGATGGTGTATTACAAAATGCCGGTTTATTGGGTGTTGTTGAGCCTATCATTAATCAACCGAGTAATCTTTGGCATGACGTTATGCAAGTCAATGTTAATGCGACATTTATGCTCACAAAAGCACTCTTACCATTGATGCTTAAAGCACCTCATGCAAGCCTTATCCTCACCACGTCGAGTGTAGGTCGTCAAGGTCGTTATGGTTGGGGCGCTTATTCTGTCTCTAAATTCGCAACAGAAGGCTTTATGCAAGTACTTAATGAAGAATATAACGAGAGTACCTTGCGTATTAACTGTATTAATCCTGGTGGCACTCGTACCGCAATGCGAGCAAGTGCATTTCCAGATGAAAATGCACAAAAGCTAAAAACACCTAAAGATTTGATGCCGTTATATCTCTACCTTATGAGTGATGACAGTATTGATGTGAAAGGACAATCTTTAGATGCACAACCTGGTCGTAAGGCAGGTCCCGCTGAATAACGTACTTTAAGTTTAAGGTAGCAAAATGAATGATGCACAACACCAAAAACGCCAACAACGTTTAAAAGAAAAAGTAGATACCCGAATTGAACAAGCTCAACGTGAGCAAGGTATTGTGATGATTTTTACTGGCAATGGTAAAGGTAAAACAACAGCGGCGATGGGAACTGCAACGCGTGCTGTTGGTCATCAAAAAAAAGTCGGTGTTGTGCAGTTTATAAAAGGGACATGGGAAAACGGTGAACGAAACCTATTAGAACAATTCGGTGTGCCATTTTATGTAATGGAAACAGGTTTCACTTGGGAAACTCAAGATAAAAGCGCAGATACTGCTGCCTGTTTGAATACTTGGCAATATGCACTCAAACTACTTAATACTCCAGAATATGATCTGGTTATCCTTGATGAAATTACCTATATGATTAGCTTTAACTATTTACCATTAGACGAGGTTATTTCAGCCATTAGCTCTCGCCCGCCTCATCAAAATGTCATTATTACAGGAAGAGGCTGCCATAGAAAATTAATTGAGTTAGCTGATACAGTGACAGAAATGCGTCCTATCAAACATGCTTTTGATAGTGGAATAAAAGCACAAAAAGGCATAGATTGGTAATAATCTCTTACTACCTTTTCAATTATCTTAAAAATAAATAATGACTATATTAAAGCTGGCTCACTTAATATACCAGCACCGAATATACGCCCTGTTTCATTTATTAATTTAAAGTAAGCGTCTTTATCATCGAATATATCATTTTGTATTTGTTGACTATACATCATAGCCATTTTCATTATATGGAAATGATATTCATTATAGTAATTTTGCTTCTCATTCGGTTCCCGTGAAGTCAAATAGGAATTAGTTACTTTATAAATATTATTAGCTTCTTTCAGCATTTCGCTATTATGAAATTCAATATGACTCAATGTCGGAATAAAATCATCTGTCCGTGTATTTTCATCATTTATCCAATTGTATTTATCTTTTTCTTTATGTGCTTCTAATAAATTAGGACCAGAATAAACATGAATACCATATGGCTTTCTTGATATAAAATCTTGAAATTCAGACTGGGAAAAACACTTAGTTAATACATTTACTACTCCCTTATTACTCCAATCAGGTAAGTAAGTCGGTATAGGCTCATTTAAAGGAACATCACAGTGAAAAACATTATTATCAATAAAAATAGCGTCAGAGCTATTAATAGCGCCATTCACTAGTTGCCCATCAATCCAAACAGAGCGCATTGTTAAGTATAAATGCTCACTATCTTCTTTAGGAGAAAAAATAGAAGTAAAACTATAGTATATTTCCCTAGATGGATTAATTATTCCTCCATGATTTCCAGGGTAAATCATAAAAATTTTCTTTTCCCCGTCAGCACCAACTAATACATGCTTCCCATTCTCTAATTTTATTTCTTTTACTTCACCTGTATTAAGCCAAAAAGCATTTTCATCAATTTGAAAGACTAGCGGTGTTGTTTTATTGTTACTAATGTAAAACACACCAGATTGTGAGTTTAAATTAGTCGTTGGCTCACAACCCGTAGTAAGAGTAGTCGCACATAACATTGTTGTTAAATAAAAAGAACGATGCATATATCGCGTATACCTTATCGTAAAATATACAAATAAAATATTATTATTAATAAAAGTGACTTCTCATCTCATCAATTGTGCATCATAGTTTTATTTATGGAAAAAATAAAGTCATCAAAAAAAGAAGCACCCTATTTCTATGGGTGCTTCTTCATAAAGAATGATATTTTAATTTAAAATAATAAATAATTATTCGCTAATTACTTTTTATTTCCTGCTGATTGGCGACGACTTGACGCTCTTTTAGCTGGTGATGTTGAAGTACGTGTTGATATCTTAGTATGACGCTTAACCGCACGACGGATCTGATTCGCTTTAATACGACGCTGATCTTTTTCTACTGCAACTTTTGTTACTGTTTCGTCGTTTAATTCAACTAACTGACGTAAATAGTTGATTTGATCTAATCCAAGCTCTACCCAACCACCACGCGGTAAACCTTTTGGTAAATCAATATCACCGTAACGAACACGAATAAGACGGCTGACTTGTACGCCCACCGCTTCCCACATACGACGAACTTCACGGTTACGCCCTTCAGTCAGTGAAACGTTATACCATTGGTTAATCCCTTCACCACCACGGTAAGAAACAGAGCGGAATGAAGCAGGACCATCTTCTAATTGTACACCACGCGTTAATTGACGAATTTTCGCATCATCAATTTCACCAAAAACACGAACAGCGTATTCACGCTCAACTTCACGGCTAGGATGCATTAAACGGTTAGCTAATTCACCATCAGTTGTAAATAACAGTAATCCACTGGTATTCACATCAAGACGACCTACTGCAATCCAGCGAGCACTGTTAAGGCGAGGAAGACGTTGGAAAACGGTTGGACGACCTTGTGGATCACTGCGAGTACACAATTCACCTTCAGGTTTGTAATAAGCAAGCACACGACAAACATCTTTTTGTGCTTCACGAATATTTAGAATGCGGCCATCTAAGCGGATTTTTGCTGTCGTGGTGACATCAATACGATCACCTAATTTTGCTTTTGTACCATCAATGCTGATACGCCCTTCTTGAAGATAGCCTTCAATTTCACGGCGAGAACCGTGACCAGAACGAGCAAGGATTTTTTGTAATTTTTCAGTGCGTTGCGATTTATCGCTCATGAAACAACCTCATGTGTCGCCTTCACAGGCGTCATAAAAAT
>JAEYFY010000443.1 GCA_023454395.1 Pseudomonadota bacterium | reverse complement strand
GCTTTTAAAATAGACAGGGGCAATACCCCAGATCAAATAGGCGCCTAAGGCACATAAAACGCCTTTCATCGTGTTTTTCTGGCTCATGCTATCTCTGGAATTGATGGAAAGGAAAAGTGTGACGGGGCTATCATACCCAATGACATTATCTAATGTGTCATTAGGCATGTGTTTTTACAAGTAATTAATACTAATCTAAGCATCATCGCGCACAATGAATTTTAGCAAAGGCTTAACCTACAATATAGGTCGCTGTCCCACTCGCAATATGAACTTGTTTTTCATTATGTAATTCAACACGAGCAACAGATACTTTATTACCACTGCGTAAAATATGGCTACTTGCCGTAAAACATTCGCCACGTCCCGGTCTTAAGTAATCAACACGTAAATCAATCGTGCCCATGTTAGCGAGTTTTTGTTCGAGTTGCTCTTGGGATATTGGTGCTAAACGTGTTAATGCGTTACCGACACAAACTAACCCGGCACTAACATCAAGTACAGAAGCGATTAGCCCACCATGTAAGATACGTTGAGCGATATTACCAACAAGTTTATCTTGATATCGAAATTGAATTTCCGCGTAGTCTTGTTCAAAGCGGACTAGCTCTAGGCCGATTAATTGATTAAAGGGCATTTTATAAACAAAAACATGACCAATAAGTGTTTGAGCCTCTTCTAATGTTAACAGTTTTCCCATTTTTAGAACCCCTGACATCACGTTATTAAGTTAATACTATGTTAATAATACATGACAAAATCGTAATTGCACATTCGTGCTATAAATATAATGGTGTGAAAATATACGAGATTTAATGGCAATTACGTGTAAAATATGGGCGTTAAAGTGCAATAAAGCACATATATAAGAGCTAATTCTAAAGTAAGTACTAACTTTTATATTATTCAATAATGAAACAGGATAACTAACTATGCGTTACATCCGTTCTTTACTTGCGGTGGTTTTATTCTATCCAGCATGGGGATTTGCATCCGAAATACAAGCATCATCATCTCCTGCACCGCTTGTTCAGGGCAGTATCATTTCTGGTTTATTACAAGAATACGATTCACCTTTTGTTCTTTATCCTTATGAATCCAATTATATTATTTACACCGATACCTCTGATATGAATAAAGAGGCTATTCAAAGTTATGATTGGGGTAATAAGGCTAAAAAAGATGAGGTGAAATTTCAGCTCAGTTTGGCCTTTCCTTTATGGCGCGGTATTGCGGGTGAAAACTCTGTTTTAGCCGCATCGTATACCCAACGCTCTTGGTGGCAATTAAGCAATAAGAAAGAATCTGCCCCTTTTCGAGAGACAAATTATGAACCGCAACTTTTTCTAGGTTGGGCAACAGACTATAAATTTGCGGGTTGGACACTTCGTGAAATAGAAACCGGTTTTAACCACGAATCGAATGGCCGTTCTGATCCTACATCTCGTAGTTGGAACCGTGCTTATGCACGTTTTATGGCGCAAAAAGGCAATTTACAGCTTGATTTAAAACCTTGGTATCGCTTTAGTGAAAGCGCTCATCGTGATGATAATCCAGAAATTAATCGCTATATGGGCTATTACCGTTTAAAAGCAGGCTATCGTTTAGGCGATAGTGTGATCACGGCAACAGGGCGTTATAACTGGAACAGTGGCTATGGAGCGGCTGAATTAGGCTGGAGTTACCCAATTACTAAGCATGTACGCTTTTATACCCAAGTATTTAGTGGTTATGGCGAATCAATGATTGATTATAATTTTCGCCAAACACGGGTCGGTGTTGGCGTGATGCTTAATGATATGCTGTAATTTTCCCCGTTCTGGGGTAGCATAGCGCTATAAATGATGATGGCACCTGCACATTGGTGCCTTTTCTTTTACTCCTCATCATAGTTTTTATCAGCAGCTTTTCAGAGGAACGGCGTGTCCACAGCAGAAGTTCTTAATTCAATGCCATCAGCACAGGCTATTTTGCGAGAAACCTTTGGTTATCAGCAATTTCGCCCTGGTCAGCAAGAAATCATCCATACCATTACAACTGGGAGAGACTGTCTCGTTGTGATGCCAACAGGGGGTGGTAAATCCCTTTGTTATCAAATTCCCGCATTATTGCTTGATGGGCTAACTGTGGTTGTTTCGCCACTTATCTCACTGATGAAAGATCAGGTCGATCAACTTTGCCTGCATGGTATTGAAGCCGCTTATTTAAATTCAACCCAAACACGTGAAGAGCAGTTTGATGTTCAAATACGTTGTCAAAAGGGTGAAATAAAACTGCTGTATATTGCCCCTGAACGTTTAATGATGGAGAGTTTTCTTCATCAATTAGTGCAATGGAAACCCGCATTACTCGCTGTTGATGAAGCACACTGTATTTCACAGTGGGGACATGATTTTCGTCCTGAGTACCGCGGTATAGGGTTATTAAGACAATATCTTCCTGATGTTCCCATTATTGCACTGACAGCAACGGCGGATAATACAACACGTTACGATATTATTAATCAGCTAGTGTTGCGTGATCCTTTGATTCATATCAGCAGTTTCGATAGGCCAAATATCCGCTACACTTTAGTAGAGAAATACAAACCGCTTGATCAACTTTGGTTATTTATTCGCGGTCAGAAAGGAAAGTCCGGCATTATTTACTGTAATAGCCGCAGTAAAGTCGAAGAAACCGCAGAGCGCCTGAGTAAACGAGGGTTAAGCATTGCGGGTTATCACGCAGGAATGGAAATTGCACAACGAGCTAAAGTACAAGAAGCTTTCCAGCGTGATGATTTACAAATTGTCGTTGCCACGGTTGCATTTGGTATGGGGATTAATAAACCCAATGTTCGGTTTGTGGTTCATTTTGATATTCCGCGAAATATTGAATCTTATTACCAAGAAACAGGGCGTGCAGGGCGAGATGGATTACCCGCAGAAGCGGTATTATTTTACGATCCTGCCGATATGGCGTGGTTGCGTCGTTGTTTAGATGAAAAACCAGAAAGCGATCAAAAAGCAATTGAAATGCATAAGCTTAATGCGATGGGCGCATTTGCTGAAGCTCAAACATGCCGACGCTTAGTGTTACTAAATTACTTCGATGAACATCGACAAAATGCCTGTGGTAACTGTGATATTTGCCTTGATCCTCCTAAGCAATATGATGGTTTAGTGGATGCACAAAAGGCATTGTCTTGTATTTATCGTACTGGTCAGCACTTTGGTATTGGTTATATTGTTGAGATTTTAAGAGGTGCGAATAATCAGCGTATTCGAGATTCTGGACACGATACATTACCTGTCTATGGTATTGGGAAAGCGCAAAGCCATGAACATTGGGTGAGTGTGATCCGCCAGCTTATTCATTTAGGTATGGTGACACAAAATATTGTCCACCGCTCTGCATTACAACTGACAGAGATGGCGAGACCCATCTTACGTGGTGAAGTGCCATTACAATTAGCCGTACCTCGATTACTAAGCCCGACAAAAAGCCGTAATCAACAAACAAAAAATACGCATAGACAGTACGATAGAAAATTATTTGCGAAACTACGTAAATTGCGTAAGTCTATTGCTGATGAAGAAAACATTCCGCCATTTGTCGTCTTTAATGATGTCACATTGATTGAAATGGCAGAGCAATGCCCCGTTTACCCTGATGAATTATTATTAATAAATGGGGTTGGACAACGAAAATTAGAACGATTTGGGCCAGCGTTTATGACACTCATTCGTGACCATATTGAGGGCTTCGAATAACGCCAATAAGGAGAACCAATGACAACCACTCTGTTTAAATATTCGTGGTTATCGCGTGAAAAGCAGTTTTCTGCATTCACGAACGGCGTCTTATTGGATTTTTGGGGGCAACGCGAAGAAGGGGCGTTTGTCGGTGTGGATGGTGCAAAAATTCGCTATGTTCATTGGCGTTCACCATCGCACAATAAAGCACTGGTTATTGCTTCAGGCCGTAGTGAAAGCTATGTAAAGTATCCTGAAGTTGCATTTGATTTCTTTCACTCAGGCTATGATGTCTTTCTTCTCGATCATCGAGGACAAGGTCTTTCAGACAGACTATTAGAAGATACGCAAAAAGGGCATGTAGAGAAATTCAGTGATTATATCGATGATTTCTCAACGTTTGTCGATACGATAGTGTTGCCTTTTCAATATCAGCATTATTTTGCATTAGCTCATTCAATGGGCGGTGCTATTTTAGCGGGATATCTTCTAAAGCAAACTCATGTATTTAAAGCAGCGGCATTAAGTGCGCCGATGTTTGGTATTCGATTACCTATTCCTCGCTGGGTGGCTAATTTTTTGGTTAACCGAGCAGAACAAAGTCAATCTGAAAGAAATAACTACGCGGTATCAACAGGTAAATGGTTTCCACTGCCCTTTATCCTTAATGTGTTAACACATAGCCATGAGCGATATCGCCGGTATTTACGTTATTATGCTGATTTTCCAGAACTACGATTAGGCGGCCCAACTTATCATTGGATGGGAGAAAGTCTAAAAATGGGAGATTGGTTAATTGAACATGCGGGAGAGATTAGTACCCCTCTATTAGTGCTCGAAGCAGAGCAAGATAAGGTGGTAGATAATCAAGAGCTAAGGGCTTTCTGTGAACGTTATAGTCAGTCCAGAACAAGAGAAGAAAAGCAAAAATTGCCACTGGTGATTGAGGGTGCGCATCATGAAATCTTGTTCGAAA
>JAEYFY010000441.1 GCA_023454395.1 Pseudomonadota bacterium | reverse complement strand
AACTTTCCGTGATTATGGCGGTAATGAGCGAGTGACAGTAGGTCGTTGGAATTATGATAGAAACCATAGCTGATTACGAATTTAATAAAGCCCCTTTAGTTAAGGGCATGATCCTTATCTCTCAGGCTATTCGACCTGATTTTCCAACCACTTCTGTTGGTTATCAACTGGCGCAGTTAGTTGAACAAGCAGAAGCTGAAATTCCTCAACAAGGAAATACCAAAGAGCAGATAGAAGCACTGCTAAAACTGTTTTATCAGCAGTGGCACTTTAGTGGTGCCAGTGGTAAATATTGTCTTTCTGATACTTTATGGTTAGATAAAGTATTAGCAACTCATGTAGGCTCTCCTGTTTCACTGGGTTCGATTCTTATTTATATCGCGCAAGCGTTAAATTTGCCGTTAGTGCCAGTTATTTTTCCTACACAGCTTATTATCAGAATAGATATTCCTAATGAACAACCGCTATTTTTAAATCCAATAAATGGTGAATATCTATCGCAACATACCTTAGAAGTTTGGTTAAAAGGAAATGTAGGCAGCTCTTCTGTATTATTAGAGGCAGATTTAGAAGAATCAGAATACAGTTCTATTATTCGTAAACTTTTGGATACATTGAAAGTTTCTTTAATGGAAGAAAAGAATATGGAGCAAGCATTAAAAGCCAGTGAAACGGTATTAATGTTTGATCCTGAAGATCCTTACGAAATACGTGATCGCGGACTTATTTTTGCTCAGTTAGAGTGCAACCATGTGGCAATTTCTGACTTAAACTATTTTGTTGAGCAATGCCCTGAAGATCCGATTTCAGAGATGATCAAAATCCAAATTCATTCGATAGAACAAAATCCTATCGTTCTCCATTAAAGATTTAAGAAACGTACTTCGTTAATACAGTACATTACAAATAGTATAGGGATAAATATGCAACATAAAGTGGTGAATATTGGTGATATCAAGGTAGCAAACGACCTACCATTTGTGCTTTTTGGTGGCATGAATGTATTAGAATCGCGTGATTTAGCCATGCGCATTTGTGAGCATTACGTCACTGTAACTCAAAAATTAAATATTCCTTATGTATTCAAAGCGTCTTTTGATAAAGCAAACCGTTCTTCAATCCACTCTTACCGTGGTCCGGGCTTAGAAGAAGGAATGAAAATTTTCCAAGAGTTAAAAGAAACTTTTGGCGTTAAAATTATTACTGACGTTCATGAAGCAGCGCAAGCTCAACCTGTATCAGAAGTTGTCGATGTTATCCAACTACCTGCATTTTTAGCGCGTCAAACCGATCTTGTTGAAGCGATGGCAAAAACAGGTGCCGTGATCAACGTAAAAAAACCACAATTTGTAAGCCCTGGTCAAATGGGAAATATCGTCGATAAATTTAAAGAAGGCGGTAATGACCAAGTTATTCTATGTGATCGCGGCAGTAACTTTGGTTACGATAACTTAGTTGTTGATATGTTAGGCTTCCATGTCATGATGCAAGCTTCTCAAGGTGCGCCAGTTATTTTTGACGTAACACATTCACTGCAATGTCGTGATCCGTTTGGCGCTGCATCAGGTGGACGCCGTGCACAAGTTGCAGAATTAGCTCGTGCAGGTATGGCGGTTGGTCTTGCAGGGCTATTCCTTGAGGCTCATCCAGATCCAGATAATGCGCGTTGTGATGGTCCTTCTGCATTACCACTGGCAAAATTAGAGCCTTTCTTAGCGCAAATTAAAGCGATTGATGAAGTGGTAAAAAGTTTCCCAGAGCTAGATACCAGCAAATAACATGCACTATGCAACTTCATACGGTTGTTAATATGTTCGGCGCTGATCTTCAGCGCCGTTATCACGAAAAAATTCATAAAATCACCCTTCATGGCGGTTTCAACTGTCCTAATCGAGATGGCACATTAGGGCGGGGTGGCTGTACTTTTTGTAATGTCTCTTCTTTTGCTGATGAGCAAACGCAATACCACTCAATTGAAGAACAAATTGCATTACAAGCTAAAAATATTAACCGCGCACACCGTTATCTTGCTTATTTTCAAGCCTATACCAGTACTTATGCCGAAGTAGAATACTTACGTACTTTATATGAAACCGCATTATTACAAGCGGATATGGTTGGGTTATGTGTGGGAACTCGACCAGATTGTGTTCCTGTCAGCGTATTAGATTTATTGCAAGGTTATCGTGATAAAGGCTATGAAGTATGGCTAGAACTCGGTTTACAAACCGCTCACGATAAAACATTAAAACAGATTAACCGCGGGCATGATTTTCAGTGCTACCAAGCAACCGCGCGTGAAGCTCGCCGTCGTGGCTTAAAAGTATGTACGCATCTTATTGTTGGGTTACCACGAGAAGATCATCTCCTTAATATGCAAACATTAGAGCGTGTGGTTGAGACAGGCACTGATGGGCTTAAGTTACATCCATTACATATTGTTGAGGGGAGTACGATAGCAAAGGCATGGAAAGCAGGGCGTATTAATGCATTGACGCAAGAACAGTATGTTTATACTGCGGGTGAAATGATCCGCCATACTCCCCCTGAAATTATTTATCACCGAGTGTGCGCTAGTGCAAGAAAACCGACTTTATTAGCCCCAGAATGGTGTGAAAATCATTGGCTAGGTATGAATGCACTTTATCAAGATTTATTAAAAAAAGGCGTGCAAGGAAGTGGAATTGGTAAAGTATTTATTCAAAATGCTAACTAGTCTTTATTAAAAATAATAAAATTTTATTCATTCTAACTGTAAATGCGTTTTCAAAATCTATTGAAAATGCCGCTTTTTCTTGCTTAATATAAAATATCTTGTAACTTTTTTAATCATATTGTACGCTTTCAATGTGTACAAAGGAGGCTATTATGGCTCAAACACTTGTAGAAAACAGTGAGAGAGTATCAATTCGTATTACTACAGAAGATAAATCACTGCTTGTTCGTGCGGCTAGTTTGGAAAATACAAACCTAACAGAGTTCGTCCTTCGTAATATCGTACCTGTCGCTCGGCAAATTATTGAAAATAATGAGCGTTTAAAATTATCGGAAAAAGACACATTGCGTGTTATGGAACTTTTAGATAATCCGCCAAAGCCTAATGCTAAGTTACTTGCTGCGGCTTTTGCTTTACCGGACAAAGTATGACAATACCGAATTGGCATGAAGAAGCGATAAGTAAAAAGCATGATAGAAATACATTTAATTGTGGCGATGCAGTGCTTAATCAATTCCTGTATCGTCACGCAAGACAAAATCATGAAAATGGGAGTGCTAAAACCTATTTAGCGATTAATACAAATAACAATATTATTATAGGCTATTACAGCTTATGTCCCGCCTCAATTGAATTCGAACGAACTCCTGAAGTGATCGCACGAGGTTTAGCGCGTCATGATATCCCTGTGTTTAGGCTTGCCCGTTTAGCAACTGACTTATCAGTTCAAGGAAAAGGGCTTGGAGGACAATTATTGCTTGCAGCAGGAAAACGCTGTCTTGCTGTTGCGAGTGAATTAGGCGGTGTTGCATTGCTTATAGATGCTAAAAATGAAAGAGTCGCTAATTGGTATATTAGCTATGGAGCTGTGCCATTATTAGACTCTCCTCTCTCTTTATTAATTTCCTTCAAGACAATTTATACTGCACTGAGAATGGCAAACAAAATATGAATGATTAACATAGCCCTTAATTAAATAATTTAAATTAAGGGCTATATAGCTTTATATTATTTTAGAATGAACAACTACTGAATTAATTCCAAATCATCTAGTGCTTTTTGTAATGAAGGATAGAAACTCAGTGTACCTTCAATTGGCGTGACTCTCGCTCTAGCTAACGTCTTTAATGGCTGGAAAGGAATGTCACACACAATCACATGGGTATCATTTTTTACATCAGTAACGAAATGCTGGAACGCATGTAATCCACCTGCATCCAATACAGGAACGGCATCCCATTGCATAATAACGGTTTTATAACCTTTACTACGTTCACGTAAATCATTAAAGATACGTTCAGCAGCGGCAAAGAATAATGGACCATTAACACGCACAACTAATAACTGTTTATCATCATCAGTATAAGGAGATTCTGTTATTTTGGTCATATTGGCAATACGACGCATAAATAACAATGATGCCAACACAATACCGATAGTAATTGCAATTACCATATCAAAGAGAACGGTGAGAGATAAGCATAATACTAAGACAATAATATCGTCTTTAGGGGCATGTCGAATCAAATCAATAACTTTACGTGCTTCACTCATATTCCATGCAACAATTAACAGCAATGCTGACATTGCAGCTAAAGGTAAATAAGAAAGAAAAGGCGCTAATACAAGTAAAGTTAGCAACACCAACAACGAGTGAACAATAGCAGAAACGGGTGATGTTGCCCCTGCACGCACGTTAGCGGCTGAACGAGCAATGGCCGCAGTTGCCGTAATACCACCAAAGAAAGGTGCGACGATATTACCAACCCCTTGTCCCACTAATTCACCATTAGAGTGATGTTTTTTGCCTGTCATACCATCAAGTACAACCGCACATAATAACGATTCAATTGCACCTAACATTGCCATTGAGAAGGCGGCGGGTAATAAAGCAGAAACGGTACTCCAATTTAACTCAAGTGATGTACCGGAGCTTGGTAAATTCCAAGGTAAAACAAACTGAGGCAAAATAGGTGGAATACCTTGCCCTGTTGTTCCATTAGGCAGCATATAGCTAAATTGCGAGCCAATTGTTGCAACATCATGACCGAACATATTCACAATACCCATTACTGCTGTACCTGCGATTAGAGCGGGTAAGTGTCCGGGCAAACGTAAATTCAGCTTAGGCCAATAAATTAAAACAAACAGTGTTGTCAGACCAATAAGTGTATCACCAATATGAATAGTCGGTAATGCAGAGCCGAGGGCGATAACTTTATCGATATAGGTTTCTGGCACATGTGCTAATTCAAGACCAAAAAAATCTTTTACTTGCATCGTGGCGATTGTAATCGCAATCCCTGAAGTAAACCCAAGTGTTACAGAAACTGGAATATACTCAATAAGCTTACCAAAGCGAGCTAATCCCATAACCACTAAGATCACACCAGACATCAGTGTAGCAATCAATAAGCCACTCAAACCAAATTGTTGTGATACAGGATACAAGATCACAACAAACGCGGCAGTAGGACCTGAAACGCTGTATCGAGAGCCACCAGAAACAGCAATAACTATACCGGCAATCGCTGCGGTATAAAGACCGTATTGCGGGGGAACACCGCTACCAATTGCCAACGCCATGGCTAAAGGTATCGCGATAATCCCGACGGTGATCCCTGCAATAATATCTTTTAATAAACGCGCAAAAGAGTAAGGCTCTTTTACACATGCATCAATAAATGCACTAAAGGGACGAACCCGGTTAACTTTATGAGTTTTCATTTAGGATCAAACCAAAATAAGAAGTCAGATGCCGAATAACGGCGATAAGGAAAAGAGAGGATATCGCTTTTATTCGCTGATAATAATGTGATACATCAAATTATTA
>JAEYFY010000378.1 GCA_023454395.1 Pseudomonadota bacterium | reverse complement strand
GTCCTTGTTGCATTGCTATCTGACCTAATGTGCTATTGAGTAATGGCGTTGGCCCATGTTGTTTAATTAATGTATTAAGCACTTTCATAATAACATTGGCATCTGTATTTTTTAAACGAGGCAATAGCAAGATCAAGCGCTCATCATATTGGCGTTTTATACCGTCTAAGATGATCGTTTGAGCGGTATCAGGATCGTTGCACTCAATAAGGTGTTCAGCCAAAACGACACGCAATGCATTATCGTGATGGACTTTACGCGGTTGTGCTTTCCACCAATTTTTCAGTCCATCACAGCCATTTTCGGACATCTTCTGTCCCATAATACCGATATAGGCTTTTTGGCGTAATTGCGCTAGTTCATCATCCGAGTGTAATGCAATTTTTTGCATGGAAGGAATGATATCAAGCAGTGCTTGCCAAGCTGCGGTTCGTGTATAAGCGACTTCTGCAAGACGTAATACTTCTGGATGGCGTGGTGCTTGGTTTAATAGCTCATCAACCCCAGTACGCGCCGCATGATTTTCGTTTTGTGCTAATAAAATACGCACTCGGGTGATATCAACAGGAAGCTGATTGGTATCGGCAAGCTCCGCTGCACGTTCAAGGTGTTGCTGAACTCGGAATTCATCACCACGTTGTTGTGCGGCTTCAGCGGCTAACAGGTAGTTTACAACAGGCTGTTCTGCATAATCTGCATTACGGCTCATGAGTTTTTCTACTTCTTTAAAATCACCTTCCGCTAATTTCATTAATGCCATGCCGGTTTGTTTGCGCGCACGATTACGTTTACGGAAAGAAAACCAACTATATGCTTTAGAGCCTGTACCAATAAAACGGCGATAACTCCAACCAATCAGTAACAATGCTAATTGTAGTAAAACAAACATAATAACAAGGCTGGTTACACTGGTTTCAATATCCCAATCATCAGTTTGTATCAGTACATAACCTTGATGGCCTGCCAATAGTGGACCAAAAATAATACCTGCTATAAGCACCACAAAAAGGAGCAGTATTTTTAACATAAGCTTATTCTCCTTGTTGTGTTACTGGTGTATCAACAGTTACGCTATCAGCTGCCGCATCTTTTACGCTTTCAGCTCCTACGGCTTGGGCATCTTGGGCTTCAACAGCTTGTGGCTCTGTATACTCATTCTGTGTCAGTAAATTGCGGATTTGTTTTTCTACACGTTTTTCTAGTAGTGTCTGGCTCTTCAACTCTGATGGCATTGCAAGCGTAATAGGTTGTTTTTCTAATTCAGAAACAGTATCTAAAAATGCGGTTGTACTTGGATCAGAGGTATCAAAATAAGCACGTACCCAAGTAGATACCGCCTCCAGTGATTGCTGATAAGTTTCAGTTTGATGACGAGGTATGGCTTGAGAAGCAATTAATAAACGTGAGCGGATATTCTCACGTAAATAGATATCTTGATTCGGTGCTAATAAAGGAGCGGCAGCGGTATCACGGCGACGAATGGTAATAAAATCATCCATAAAGCTTTTCCAGCTTTTACTTAGATTCTCTTTCCAATCAGAAAGTGAACCTGAAATGGTTTCATCGTTCTTATCCATTGGGGAGCCATTACGCTCAAGATCAGCTAAACGGAGATTATCAATCTGATTTGCTAACTGGTTTAATTGTAAAATGATGCCGTCATTATCAATCTTGGTGAGCGCCGCTAAATTGCTGATATCTTCATTAATCGCACGACGGATCTCAAGTAAACTCGGATCGTTCATTTCCGCTAAGCTACTATCAGCACCTTTTAGTAGACTCACAGCGGTCACAACATCTTGATCATTCCATAACTTACGACCTGCCATTTTTACCATAAAATCAGCTTGTGCTAATAGCCAACTTTTGACGTCTGCACTAGAAATAGCGGCAAAGCGTGTTTGTAGATCTTGAATTTGGCGCTCTGTTGTTTGGCGTTCGTTTTGTAATTTGTCGATAGTTTGTTTTTGAGAGTTAAACATACTATCAATATTGTCAAAGCGCTGTTGATAGGTATTTTGGAGTTGTTGTAATTGGGTAAGCTCAGATTTGAGCGATTGATTTTCTACACCCAGTTTTGATGCTTGTTGATTGGTGTAATAGTAAAGGCTACCACCAATTGCCAAAATAACAAGGATAGCAACAGCACTTCCAATTAGACCTGAGCGCTTGTTATTAACAGGTTTGACTTCCTGATAGCGGACATTCTCATCAGCTTTGGCTGCATCTTTTGGCAAGTCATTATCATTTGTATTTTTCTGTTCCGTCATATCGGCGTCTCATTTAGGTTCTATATTAATGCATGAAATAAAGCATCATTATTGGCACTTTCAGCAACGGTGACAGTTTTCCACCCTAATGTTTTTGCTATTGTTGCTAATCGTTCACTGACCACAATTAAATGGCAGTTTAACAGCCATGCTTTTTTAGATTCAGCAACCAGATCAAAGAGTTGTTGTAACATTTCACCGCTAGTGACAACAAGCGTATCAACCTGTGCTTTTTCCCATTGAAGCGCAAAGTCTTCAGGAGAATAATGAATAAATAGGCGTTGGTAACATTCGCATTCATCAACAATTGCACCTCGTTGACTCAATGTTGTTGCGAGTAAGTCACGACCACCGTTACCTCTAAGCAGTAATATTTGCTTGTTTTTCACCTGATTAAGTTCAGGAAGGTCAAGAAGATCTTCACTGGTTTCTCCTTGCTCAGGGTAGCAAATTGTAAGACTGCTTACATGTTGGAAATCTTTCGCTGTGCTTTGACCTATTCCATAATAGGATAGCGTATCTGGCCATGATTGTTGTAATTGATTTAGCTGCCAGTTTGCGTATGACACCGCATTTTTAGAAAGTAAAAATACGCAATCACCCGCCCTTAATCCTTTTAGTTTAGCATCTAATAAAGAGAGTTCACGACCTGCGGTGATCTCTATCAAAGGTGCTTGAAAGGCTGTTTTCCCCGCCTCAATTAAACGCTGGGTTAATGCCTTTCCCGCAGGGTTAGGGCGAGTAACTAAAATACTCATGCTGGTGTGTTGCCTTGATACACTGCCGTTAAAATAGCTCGTGCACCTTTATCTAAAAGTTCTTCAGCCAATGAGATACCCGCGGTTTCAGCATTTTCTGGAGTAACTAAACGTTCGCCACGTAAAATAGTTTCTCCATCAGGAGAACCGACTAAAGCACGTAACCAAATTTTGTCATCTTGCCAAATGGCATAGCTTCCAATCGGAACTTGGCAACCGCCTTCAAGGCGAGTATTCATTGCACGCTCTGCTTTAACGCAAATTGCGGTACGTGAGTGATTGAGAGCATCTAATAGCTGGCGAGTTTGATTGTCATCTAAGCGACATTCAATTCCCACTGCACCTTGCCCAACCGCGGGTAAAGATTGCTCAGTAGATAATGGTGTGCGAATACGTTCGTTAAGACCTAGGCGCTTTAAGCCAGCAACGGCAAGAATAATGGCATCATAATCACCATTATCTAATTTCCCTAAGCGAGTACCGACATTACCCCGTAAATCACGAATAATGAGATCTGGGCGCTGTGCTTTTAATTGGCATTGGCGGCGTAAACTGGATGTGCCTACAATACTACCCGCAGGAAGTTCTGCTAAAGAATCATAATGATTAGAGACAAAGGCATCACGAGGATCTTCACGTTCACAGATAGTTACTAACCCTAAACCTTCAGGGAACTCAATAGGAACATCTTTCATAGAGTGAACGGCAATATCTGCGCGTGATTCAAGTAGAGCAAGTTCTAACTCTTTTACAAATAGCCCTTTGCCACCTACTTTAGCTAAAGGTGTATCTAAAATGATGTCACCTTTAGTGACCATCGGTACTAATTCGACGACTAAACCTGGATGAGCAAGTTGTAGTTGTTCTTTCACATAAAGTGCCTGCCACATAGCAAGAGGGCTTTGGCGGGTAGCAATACGGATGGTACTTTTTGACATAATAGTATTATCTCTTCCGAGCGATTAGCGATATTTTTGTTTAGAAATAAGGCATTGTTTTA
>JAEYFY010000324.1 GCA_023454395.1 Pseudomonadota bacterium | reverse complement strand
TATCTTCAGGATGCGGGATCCCTAAATTTTTTAAATTATCGTACATATATTGGCACCTGATAGAAAGATGAGTGAAAGAATAGCGAACAGAATTAATTCTATCCGCTGTTCTTATATTAGTCGATAGATCTTAACAATTCATTAATACCAACTTTTCCACGCGTTTTTGCGTCAACTTTTTTCACGATCACGGCACAGTAAAGACTGTAGCGTCCATCTTTAGAAGGTAAATTACCTGACACAACAACAGATCCAGCAGGAACTCGGCCATAATGTACTTCGCCTGTTTCTCTGTCATAAATTTTGGTACTTTGACCAATATAAACGCCCATTGAAATAACCGCGCCTTCTTCGACAATAACACCCTCAACAATTTCAGAGCGAGCGCCAATAAAGCAGTTATCTTCAATAATGGTTGGATTTGCTTGTAGTGGTTCTAAAACGCCACCAATACCAACACCACCAGAGAGATGGACATTTTTCCCGATCTGAGCGCATGAACCTACTGTTGCCCATGTATCAACCATGCTACCTTCATCAACGTAAGCACCAATGTTGACATAAGATGGCATTAAAATAGTGTTGCGAGCGATGTAAGCCCCTTGTCTAACTGCTGCGGGAGGAACAACACGAAAACCTTCTTTTTCAAAACGTGCTTGGTCATAATCAGCGAATTTCATAGGCACTTTGTCAAAATAGCGACTTTCATTGCCATCTATCACTTGATTGTGATTAATACGAAAAGAAAGTAGAACCGCTTTTTTTAACCATTGATGAGTTATCCACTGACCGTCAATTTTTTCCGCGACACGCATTTTCCCGCTGTCTAGTAGTGCAATAACGCTATTAATGGCATCACGAATATGTGGCTCTACGTTATTTGGAGTGATATCAGCACAATGTTCGAAGGCGTTATCAATAATAGATTGTAATGCTTGCATTAATAGTATTTCCTATATGTATTGTCGTGGGTTCCTATATTTTATCCTTTGAAACGAGGGCTTTTGTCAACCTTTCTACGACTTCATCCTTCATTTTTTGGTTTAACGCATTATTTTCGCTATCGGTTAATACGAAGAAATCCTCAACACGTTCGCCTATTGTGGTTATTCTTGCGCCATGTAATGAAAGTGAAAGATCAGCAAAAACTTTACCTATAATGGCTAATAATCCCGGGCGATCTCGTGCAAATAGTTCCATATAAGTGCGCTTATTATGGTTAGAAGCGATAAAGTTAATTTTTGTCGGAACGTCAAAATGACGTAATTTGGCTGGTAATGAACGCGTTTTTGCATTGGCATTATAAGGGGCTGATACAACTTGGATCAGCGCGTTACGAATTGCATTATATCTATCAATCGCCAAAGGTTTACCATTAGGCTCTAATACAATAAAGGTATCCATCGCCATATTATCGCGGTTAGTAAAAATTTGAGCGTTATGGATACTTAAATTACGTCTATCTAATTCACCTGCAACAGATGCAAAAAGGGAAGGTCTATCAGCACACCAAATAAAGATTTCAGTGCCGCCATGTTCAGTTTGTTGGCTGATTAACACCATAGGTTCAGCACTATTATGCTCAATTAATGCTAGCGCATGCCATGCAATTTGTTCGGGTGTGTGTCGTAAAAAATAGTCAGCATGGCAACGTCCCCAAATTGCTTGCAATTTATCTTCATTAACCTGTTCCATTCGTAAAATAGTTAGTGCTTGCAAACGATGATGGCGAATACGTTCACGTAAATCAGGAATAGAGTGCATACCTTGGCGTAACTGGTTTTCTGTTGATAGAAAAAGTTCACGTAATAGGCTCTGTTTCCAGCTATTCCATAGGCTGCTATTGGTTGCGCATATATCCGCAACCGTTAAGCACAAAAGATAACGTAATCGGCTTTCGTTTTTTACTTCTGATGCAAACTGAAAAATAATGTCAGGATCTTGAATATCACGTCGTTGCGCTGTAACCGACATAAGTAAGTGATGACTAACAAGCCATTCAACTAATGCCGATTCTCTTTGGTTTAAACCATGCTGCTGAGCAAAATGAGCAACATCTTTGGCTCCTAATATGGAGTGATCGCCATGGCGACCTTTGGCAATATCATGAAAAAGTGCAGCTAGACGTAGTAATTCAAGTTGAGGAAGTTTGGGATAAATATCAACACAAAGCGGATGTTGTTCGTGGTTTTCATAAGAATCAAAGCTTTCAAGTTTTTGTAAAACACGAATGGTATGTTCATCAACGGTATAAGCATGGAATAAATCAAACTGCATTTGACCCACAATATTATTCCATTGTGGGAAGTAAGCCGCTAATACACTGTGTTTGTGCATGGGAACGAAAGCACCAGAAACTGCGCGAGGATGGCGCAAGATCTGCATAAAAACTTGACGAGCTAGTGGGTACTCACATAACGGCTGAACTAAATGCCGACGAGCGTAACGTAAATGGCGGAGAGTTGTTGAATAAATTCCAGTGATCTCTTTATGTTCTGCCATACGTAAAAAGAGGCGCATAATAGCGATAGGATCATCAAGGAAGCAACTGTCATCAACAACATCAATTAAGGAGCCTCTTAGTTGAAATTCATTATCTAAAGGTCGTGGTTTTACATTAGGTTGCAGAGCAAGAATAGCTTCGTCAAAGAGTTGAAGTAACATATCGTTTAACTCACTCACGCGACGAGTTACGCGATAATAATCCTTCATCATTTTTTCAACGGGCTGATTGCCTTCACCTTCATAATTTAAAAGTTGAGCAACGCTGAGTTGTCTATCAAACAATAGACGATTGTCATAACGAGAAAGCACAAGATGGAGAGCAAAACGAATTTTCCATAGTGTGTATTGGCACTCTAATAGCTCTTGTCCTTCTGCTGGTGTTAAAAAGCCAAAGTTGACCATTTCAGAAACTGATGCGGCACCAAAATGGCGATGTGCGACCCAAATTAGAGTGTGAATATCGCGCAGTCCACCAGGGCTACTTTTAATGTCCGGCTCTAGATTATAACTAGTGCTATGGTATCGCTGATGTCTTTGTTTTTGTTCTTCAACTTTTGCAGCAAAAAAATCAGGTGATGGCCAAAACCCTTGGCTAAAAATATGGTTAATTAATTGCTGATAAAGTGAATTATTCCCACAAATAAGACGCGCTTCTAGTAAGTTTGTTGCAACCGTTAAATCTGAAAGACCTTCTAAAAGACATTCTTCCATTGTTCTAACACTGGCACCAATTTCAAGACGTACATCCCACAGTAATGTTATGAGTTTGCTGACTTTATCTTCTGCTTCTGGTGATAAAGGTGTCTCACTTAAAAAGAGAAGATCAATATCAGAAAGTGGATGTAATTCTTGCCTGCCATAACCGCCGACAGCAATGATACTAAGGTCTGGATAATCGGATAGTTGTGTATAGCGCCACAATTGCGTTAAGAGTTGATCAATGAAATGGCTACGGGCTTGAAGTAATAAAGCGACATCAACATCATGATGGAAAGCATCTGTTAACCAAGACTGAAATTGCTCGATTGATTGCTTAAGTTCAGCACAATTTTGGGTATTTTCTGTCAGCAAAAAAGGGGAAGGGGGCGGAGTTTGAAATGCGTTTTTATGAGTCATTGTTCGTCTTCTTTCTCAATGTTTGCTTATGACATTAAGACTAATGTTAAAACGATAACCTGACTAGTGATTCTGCTATTTCGTAGCGAATAAAATAAAAAAAGCGACACATCTCGAAAAAATATGTCGCTTTTACATTTTTAGCTAAAAAAGAAGTTTATTCGTTAACTAATACTGCAGAAATAAACGGTTCTTCTTCTTTACGTAATGTCATGATTTCACAGCCATTATCGGTAACGACTAACGTATGTTCGTATTGCGCAGACCAACCTCTGTCTTTCGTTTTAACAGTCCAGCCATCTTTCATTGTGCGAATACGGTAATCACCTGTGTTTACCATTGGCTCAATGGTGAATGCCATGCCTTTTTGTAGCACAACACCGCTATCATCTGCATCGTAGTGTAGAACTTGAGGTTCTTCATGGAAGCCTTCACCAATACCGTGACCACAATATTCGCGGACAACAGAATAGTCATGACCTTCAACAAACTTTTGAATTGCTTTACCAAGCTCACGTAAGCGAATACCCGGTTTAACCATTTTAATGGCAAGGTAGAGGCTTTCTTGGGTGATACGGCATAAACGTTCACCTTGTATTGTTGGTTTACCTACGATAAACATTTTTGAAGTATCGCCATGAAAACCATCTTTAATGACAGTGACATCAATATTAACGATATCGCCATCTTTAAGGATTTTCTCTTCGCTAGGAATACCGTGGCAAATAACATCGTTAACCGAAATACAAACTGATTTAGGGAAACCATGATAGTTAAGACAAGCAGGAATAGCCTGTTGTGCGTTAACAATATGTTCATGGCAAATACGGTCTAATTCAGCGGTATTTACGCCAGGTTTTACGAACGGTGCGATAATTTCAAGAACTTCTGCCGCAAGACGACCTGCGACGCGCATTTTTTGAATATCTTCTTCTGTCTTGATTACAATAGCCATTTGAGTTCTTCGTCTAGATTAAAAGC
>JAEYFY010000240.1 GCA_023454395.1 Pseudomonadota bacterium | reverse complement strand
TCATATTTGTTTTTTTCAATCACACGTTCTAATGTTTCGATTGAAGTACATTTTCTTAAACGCATTAGATAGTCTGTCTTAGTCATGTTGTCTTTTCTCTATTATTAAAATAAAACTAAAGATAATTAAAATTATTTAATATAATTTGTTGGGTTTTTGGCAATGAGAGTTAAAAGTGACTGGTTTAACTCTTTCCAATTATTGATATCTGAGTAAGAAATTGATGTATTACCAAATAAACGATAAGTCTCTTCAAGGTACTCTTCTATAAGCGTATTAATTACATGTTTATCTGGGTACTTAATCTTAAATTTCCAACTAAAGTCCATAATGTGTTCAATTAGAACATTAAGGTCAACGCTTTTTGTGCTACTCAGATCGTTGTGCCAAACTGTGCTTCCTTTATCTAAGGAGCCTAAAGCTTGCTGTAATAGCTCTTCGCACAAAAACGACAATTCGGCTAAATCTACTTTTTCTGGTGAATATTCGTCCATAACATATCGTAATTGAATTAATAGAAAATATTCATTAATAATGATAAATACTTAAAGTTGAGCTTATTAACGAGATACATCACATAATTCATTAATGGATTAATAAAAAACATAAACTGGAAAATGAGCGTTTATATTTACTCGCATGCTAAAAGAGTTTAATAATTATATTTATTATTTCTAACAAAGTAATAGCATATCGAAAGACAATACTAAACATTCAATTGCACATGAATGAGTTTAAAATTTATACATTAAGTATTTCTTTGCTTAATATAGCACTATTATTGCATAAGTCACTATCTGAACAACAGAATTTTGTCTATTTTCGTAAAAATTAATAAATCCCGATTAAAGTGATTTTATCTTAACATAATGATTTTATTTGTTTTTATTATATTTCAAATGTTTAAGCGTGTAAATGAGGCATAATTATCGTTGTTATTTATAAATAACAGAACAGCTTAATTTTGACAAAAAGTCACATATAAGAAAAAAATAAAATGAATTTATTGATTAAAGAGATATTTCCTAAAAATAATATAATGAGATAAGTTTTCATTTAAAACAGTGCATCAATAGATAAAGAAAAAGGTCGCTTTCGCGACCTTTTTGGCATTATCACTCAAATTCATTCAAACTAGTGAGAATGATTTGGATGCTCTAAATCTTCATTTTTCTTCGCAAATCGTCTACGGATCACAACGAAGAAAATAGGAACAAAGTAGATAGCAAGGGAGGTTGCGGCAATCATACCACCGAATACACCTGTACCTACTGAGTTCTGAGCGCCAGAACCCGCACCATTACTTAATACTAGAGGAATAACCCCTAACATAAAGGCTAGTGAAGTCATTAGAATTGGACGTAGACGCATTCTAACAGAGTCTAACGTTGCTTCTATGAGTCCTTTACCTTCTTTCTCCATCAAGTCTTTGGCGAATTCAACAATCAAGATTGCGTTTTTCGCCGATAACCCAATGGTTGTTAGTAGCCCAACCTTAAAGTAAACGTCGTTTTCAAGCCCTCTTATTGATGTTAATGCAAGCGCACCAATAACACCCAGTGGAACGACTAACATAACGGAGAATGGTACTGACCAGCTTTCATAAAGAGCAGCAAGACAAAGGAATACAACTATCAAGGAAATGGTATACAGCGCAGGCGCTTGGTTACCCGATAAACGTTCTTGATATGACATTCCTGTCCATTCATAACCGATACCGCTTGGTAGTTTACTTGCGAGATCTTCCATCATAAGCATTGCATCACCACTACTTTGACCCGGTGTTGCACTACCTTGAATTTGAACTGCTGGTAAACCGTTATAGCGCTCTAAACGAGGAGAGCCGTATAACCAAGGATCTTTACTTGTATCAATGAACGATGAGAATGGAACCATCTGACCGACATTGTTACGAACATAAAGATTACCAATATCTTGTGGCAACATACGGAATTGTGATTCAGCTTGAACGTAAACTTTCTTAACACGACCACGGTCGATAAAATCGTTTACATAGCTACCACCAAACATCGTACCCAATGTTGAATAGATATCACTAATTGCAACACCTTGAGCTTGTGCTTTTTCTAGGTCGATAAACAGACGATATTGTGAAGTATCTTCCTGACCATTAGGACGCACACCCATTAACATTTGAGGTTGTTGCGCTGCCATTCCGAGTAATTGATTTCGAGCTTCCATGAGTTTATCGTGACCGAGGTTAGCTTTATCCACTAACTCGAATTCGAAACCACCCGCAGAGCCTAACTCAACAATTGCTGGAATGTTAAATGAGTAAACAAAGGCTTCCTTAATTTGGGATAATGCCACGTTGGCACGTCCTACAATAGCAGGCACTTTGTCTTCTTCTGCTTTACGTTCATCCCAATCATTCAATACAACGAAAACCAGACCCATATTTTGTCCTTGACCACCGAAGCCGAAGCCACTTACGGTAAAGACAGATTTAACGAGTTCTTTCTCATCGGTATTGAAGTAGTCGTTTACTCTTTCTAATACGTCTTGTGTTTGTTCTTGTGTGGAGCCAGCAGGCAACTGAACCATTGTCAGTAATACCCCTTGGTCTTCTTCAGGTAAGAACGATGCGGGTAAGCGAATAAACATTAACGCCATACCTGCGACTAATAAAACGTAAATCAGTAAGTAACGACCAGTACCACGAAGAGTACGGGATACGCTGTCAGTATAGTGGTGGCTACTTTTTTCAAAGGTACGGTTAAACCAACCAAAGAAACCTGTTTGCACACCATGGCTGCCTTTCGGTATAGGTTTTAACATCGTTGCACAAAGAGCGGGTGTTAAAATCAATGCAACGAAAACAGACAGAACCATTGCTGATACGATAGTGATAGAGAACTGGCGATAAATTGCACCTGTTGAACCACCAAAGAATGCCATTGGAATAAATACCGCAGAAAGCACTAAGGCGATACCGACCAGCGCACTTTGGATTTGTCCCATGGATTTACGTGTTGCTTCTTTAGGCGATAAACCTTCTTCTTGCATTACACGTTCGACGTTTTCTACCACAACGATGGCATCATCTACCAGAAGCCCGATAGCAAGTACCATCGCGAACATCGTCAAGGTATTTATCGAATAACCAAACGCCGAGAGTATGGCGAAGGTTCCTAACAATACAACAGGCACTGCAATTGTTGGAATTAACGTAGCACGGAAGTTCTGTAAGAACAGATACATAACTACGAATACCAGCATGATTGCTTCAACCAGCGTTTTTACCACTTCGAAAATAGAGATCTTAACGAATGGCGTTGTATCGTAAGGATAAACAACCTCTAATCCCGCAGGGAAGAACGGCTCCATTTCAGCCAATGCAGCACGTACAGCGGTTGCTGTATCTAATGCGTTAGCACCTGTTGCTAATTTAATACCGATACCAGAAGCGGGTAAGCCATTAAAGCGAGCAATAGTACTGTAGCTTTCAGCCCCCATTTCAACTACACCGAGGTCTTTTAACTTAACCTGTGAACCGTCAGTATTGACCTTCATCAGGATATCGCCAAATTGTTCCGCGGTATTGAGTCGAGTTTGAGCAATGATTGATACGTTTAAACGCTGACCAGGGATAGGCGGTGTTCCCCCTAATTGACCTGCTGCCACTTGGTTATTTTGTGCTTTAATCGCACCAATAACATCAAGTGTTGTCATGTTGTATTTCACCAGTTTATCGGGATCTAACCAAATACGCATCGCATATTGAGTACCAAATAACTGGGTTTCACCCACACCGGTAACACGGCTTAATGGGTCTTTAATCGTTGCACCTACATAGTCTGCGATATCATCTTGCGACATTGAACCGTCATTTGAGATGAAACCCGCAACCATCAAGAATGAACTTGAGGATTTATCAACACTAATCCCTTGTTGTTGCACTTCCTGAGGTAATAACGGCATGGCAAGTTGCAGTTTGTTCTGCACCTGTACTTGCGCGATATCAGGGTCAGTACCTGCTTCAAAGGTCAGAGTGATATTCATCATACCCGCTGAGTCACTGGTCGCAGACATATACACCATGTTATCGATACCATTCATATTCTGTTCGATAACTTGGGTAACGGTGTTCTGCACAGTGGTGGCGTCAGCACCAGGATAAACCGCAGAGATAGAAATCGCTGGCGGTGCAATCGTTGGATACTGGGCGACAGGCAGTTTGATGAGTGCCAGAAGACCTGCGAGCATGGTAATTATCGCAATTACCCACGCAAATATCGGTCTATCTATAAAAAACTTAGGCATGGATCACCGACTCCTTATTGAGGATTCTTAGCTGGCTCAGTTTGTTCAGGTGATGGCTTCGCATCTAAATT
>JAEYFY010000235.1 GCA_023454395.1 Pseudomonadota bacterium | reverse complement strand
ACTTTCTTTCCTAATCACTGTCAAATCTTGATACCCCTCCTGTTATTTTCATCACATCAATTCTGCTTCTAATATATCTCGCAAGTTATCAACACTTTCATCAATGTATTCTAATGTCGATGTAATGCTGGCATGAATTCATTGTAAATAACTCTCAATTAGCTACTTCCTTTTCTAGCAAGTCTTGAAGTATGCCCTGTTACTGCATTAACGGATAGCCCTTTATTTTCGGTATCCCAAGTTTTATGCCAATGTTCTATTTCTTTTTCATAAACAATTCTCTTTTGGGGGAAATAAAGAAAGTTGATTTAATGAACGTTGTAATCACCCGAAAATATTTCTTTCAGATTGCTGAAATATTGGCTGTTGCTAGAAATAACAAGATAATATTTAAAGAGCAAACACTCGAAATACTTAGTATGTAGGTTAAATTATTTTCTCGTAATTTATATTAACCCCTAATTAGAGTGATTTTATATTACTTAAAATAAAATCATAAAAAAACACTCAAAAAATTTAACTTAAGATAATTAAATTAACTATAAAATAAAATCAATCTTCAATTATGGTATTAAATATTAATCTTATGTTATCATTAATCTGTAAAAATAAAAAATGGCACAAAATAAATGTTTAATAAAAAAGAAAAGGAAATTTTAAAAAAAGCAAGATCAACACCTTACTTTATTAGTATAAAATCAAGTGTGTTATCAGCAATAAACACAACATTAATCATTTTATTATTATCTTTTTATTTTCAAAAAGACAATAACTTACCGTATCTATTGATAATATTAATATCATTATCACTTTCCATTACAATATATTTAGCTATTACAAAATTCCTCTTTGGAAGCATACTAATCGGTTTTAAAATAACTATAATTTATCTAAAAATAAAGATGAATAGATTACTCCTCTTTATATTCAGAAAGTAAAATTCTTGCTTTATTTACTGGTACTCCTGAATTATACAAAAAGTAGGCTTTGACATTTGATTTATTTTAAATATGAAATCAGAACGGATAGCACTGACTAGCCTTCTTGAGCACCAGCCACATGCCTTTTGAACCTCTTAAAATGCCACAAATCCAAGATTTACACCACTCCAACTCACAGCGCCAAACTAGAAAAGCGGTAATACGATATACATAGCGATTACGTTCTGGTGATTGCGCCATATAAATTGCCACAATACATAGATAGTAATTTATCTATTTTTAAATATAATAAATACATAAATTAATCTAATAAGATTAACTTTAAAGTAAATTTAGCTTTAGATAAACATGAAGTTTAATTATATAAAAAGGAAAATAATTAATGTCTAATAATATTTATTTAAGAATAAATGGAAATGTTCAGGGTAATATTTCAGCAGGATGCTCTTCATACGATTCACTTGGCAATAAATATCAGAGTTCTCACTTAAATGAAATATTAGTTATAGCGTCCACATTTGATATATCAAGAAGACAAAATTTAAGTCATGCCCCTCTTTCTATAACCAAACATGTTGATAAATCGACACCATTACTAATTACGGCAATTACAAATAACGAAATTTTAAAATGTGAAATTGATTACTACAGAACTTCTCATACCGGCGCCCAAGAGAAATATATGACGGTTGTTTTAACCAATGCTTCTATTGTCAATTACTCACAAATACATGCAAGTACCTTAACTCAAAGTAATTCATTACCTAGCGAAATTATCACCATACAATATGAAAGCATCACCTGTAACCATATAATGGCAGGAACGTCTGGGTATAGTATTTCTGAACTAAGTTAACTAGTGAAAATTTAATGGTGAATTTAATATCTTGATTCACCATTAATTAAATCTATCTTTCATAAAATATCAATATGATAAATTACTTTTTTTTACCAAATGTCAGTGATATACAAAGGTAAAGTGCAAAAAAGAGACAGCTATAGCGAATAATATCTTTATTACCAGATCTTATAAATAATTCACCAATAAAAAATTTATCACCAAATTTAAATATAATAAGACAACTACTACCAACAATATAAATAAATATAAGATACATTAAATTTAAAAATCTACTCTCTTTATTAAGAAGATAAATCTGCAATTTATATAGAATATAAAATAATAGAAATGAAGATAGATAGAATAGAAAAAGTTCCAACCAGCCAAATGGAAAAGGTGATAACACATCAAAATCATTCACTTTTATTTTTTTCCTTATATAAATCGTATGTAGAATAGAAGGTCACACCATCAAAGAAAAACTCAGAAGTAAGTGATAATCGCCCCATTGATTGCCATGATGTTATAAAATCACTCTTAATATAATGAAATAACTTCCATGAATCTTCTTTAAGAACTGGTTTTAGTAGTGATGCACCAGATAAACTTAAATCAACCACATTATAAAATATATCCGCTTCATTATCACCATAACCTAAAGCTTTAGATGTTGCTCTATATCCGTTTCTTACAGGTCCGCTATATTCCTCTCTAAATAATAAATAATATCCATTTTCAATCATACTATTTACACCTTGAGATACCATTCCAACCCCTAAACTACTGCATAATGTTCCGACAGATCCCACACAAGAAGCTCCCCCTCCATATATTTGCATTGCTCCGCTGACAAAACCTACTTGTTTGAGTGTTAATTTATTATTTTCCTCACTTTCTTCTTGTTTACGTATTATTTCAAAAAGTGCATATTGCATTACGCTTCGATTTCTTAGTAAATTATCCTGTAACTCTAATCTTTCAATTTCATCTGAGATATTATCTAATCCTGCTGATAAACTTAAGCAATAACTGCTTACCTCTAACTCTGTTCTAGCAATCAGTTGTTCTATATCATTTAAGAACATCATTCTTGCAAAAGAATCACCAATATATTGATAGGCAAATTTCATTGCTATTTTTCTTAAATAACTGGATTCTC
>JAEYFY010000228.1 GCA_023454395.1 Pseudomonadota bacterium | reverse complement strand
TATGTAAAATAAAATCAATTAGAAATTTAATTAAATCAACAAATTGCGTTAATATTTCCATAAATCCTCAGAAAACTGGGTGTCTTTATGATTGAGATATCTCAATAGGGTTATCCGCTAAAAATAGTGGGCCCATTGCAGGTTTTGGTAATTCAAAATGATCAGGATAATCCACCGAAACTAAATACAATCCATTCGCTTTCGCTGTTGCGGCAGCTTTAGTTCTGTCTTTTAAGGCTAATAATTCAGCCATCCAAGTAATATCCTGATTGCCACACCCTATTTCTAGAAGGCTGCCAACAATATTTCTCACCATATGGTGAACAAACGCATTCGCTTTGATATCCACCACAACATAGTCACCATACCGGGAAACATTGACATGCATAACGTTACGCCATGGCGTTCGCGATTGACATTGGACAGCTCTAAAAGAAGTAAAATCGTTTTCACCAAGTAAACATTGCGCTGCTTGATGCATACGTTCAGCATCTAAAGGATAATGAAAATGCGTCACTCCAGATGACAAGATAGCGGGACGATAACGATGATTAAAAATCACATAGCGATAACGTCTTGCCGTTGCACTAAAACGAGCATGAAAATCATCAGAAACTGTTTTTACCCAACGTATTGCAATATCCGCAGGTAAATGGGTATTCACCCCCATAGTCCAAGCGGGATCTTTACGATGTGCCGTTGTTTCAAAATGAACAACTTGCCCTGTTGCATGTACGCCAGCGTCAGTTCTCCCCGCACAAAACACAGATATAGGCTCATTAGCCACTTGTGAAAGTGCTTTTTCTAACCGTTCTTGTACACTGCGCACTTCATTTTGGCGTTGCCAGCCATAATAGCGACTACCATCATATTCAACGCCTAAAGCAATTTTGATTGTTGTGCTTTCAGAAGTAACCTCTGACTCAGTCAAAGGTTGTTCTGCCACTTCAGCACTCACTTGCGCATTCATTAGTAAAACTGCTCCTGCATTAATTGCTCTGCAACTTCAACTGCCATTAATGCCCCGCCAAAGCGCACGTTATCTGCTACTGACCAAAATTGTAATGCTTCTGGCATACCATAATCATTACGGAAGCAACCTAAATTCAAGCTCACATTGCCTGAAGCATCAGTGACTTGAGTTGGAAAATCATTTTCATCACTAATATTAAGATCTTCATTTTCTTGTAATGTTTCACGCGCTTCATCACTTCCCATTGGGCGTGAGGTTTCTAATTGCACGGACTGTGCATTACCATAGAAAACAGGCGCTTGCAGCGTAGTAACGGAGATTGGTAAGCCTTCGTCTTGCAAAATTTTACGAATTTGGTCAACCATACGACGCTCTTCTTGTATAGAGCCTTCGTCATCAACCATTAAAGGTAAGATGTTAAATGCTAGTTGCTTATTAAAGCGACCTAATTCAGGAGGGATACCGTTAAGTAAACGGGCGCTTTGACCTGCCAGTTCATCTACAGCTTGTTTTCCAAAACGAGAAACAGACATTAAGTTTGTCACGCTAAGACGCGTTAAACCCGCAGATTCTGTTAATGGATTAATGGCACGTAATAATTGGCTCACCATGCTATCAGCAATTGAAACAATATTACGAGTACGATATTCCGCTAGCATTGCACTGTTCACGCCAGGAACCACCAGCGGTACATCCCAATCCATTGCAAAAATGCCACTGCAATCAATAACAATACAGCCAGCATCAGCCGCTTGTTGTGCATATTGCGCACTGATTTCTGTTGGTGCGGCAAAAAAAGCTAATTGAATATCAGCCCACTCGATATTGTGAATACCTTGAACCGCAACACTTTTGCTATTTACACGCACTGATTTCCCAATGCTATCTTCACTTGCGATTGCCGTTAATTCACCAATGGGAAATTCACGCTCTTGTAGCAGTTCTAAAATCGCTTCACCAACAGCGCCTGTTGCACCAACAACTGCAATATTCCAACCTTCTCCCATAAGATATCCTCCAATACCAGAAATTTTTAAAAATAATATTTTGCTTTATTTGTGTGTAGCACTTTTATATGTAGCACTAAAGCCAATTGTATTTAATGTATCAACCGTAGCTTGATTGTCACAAATGACATGGAGTGAAGACCACTCACGACGTACAGGATAAAATTTGCGTAATTTATCAAACTCCCCTTTTATTCCTGCCACTTTCCGTAATGGAGCATCATCACGACGCACATCATAAACAAGATGAATAAGTTGTTTTAAAAGTGTTTGTGTTAACTCACCTTGTACTGAAATGGTGGAAATAGTCGGTGCAGGCAACAGAGTTGATAATTCAACTTGTTGAGGCTGCCCAATAAAATCACAATAAGCTTCAAAAACTTGAGTTGTACCACGCGCCTTACCTTCTAAGGTATAACCCGCAATATGTGGTGTTGCGATATCAACTTTATTTAATAACTCAATAGAGAGATCTGGCTCTGGCTCCCAAACATCCAATACAACACGTAAGGATTTACCTTTCTCAAGTACAGACAATAATGCTTGATTATCAACAACCTCGCCACGGCTCGCATTAATTAAAATGCGTCCTTCAGGTAATTTTTCGAGGTTGCTCTCATTAATTAAATGATAACTTTTGTATGGGCCTGATTTATTGAGAGGTGTATGGAAAGTTAGAATATCTGCTTTTTCTAACAATGTTTCCAATGGATGAAACTCTTCATCATCACCATTATCTGCTCTTGGTGGATCGCAAAGTAAAACATTGACACCCAATGCGCGAAGGCGTGTTGCTAATCGCCCCCCCACATTTCCCACACCAACAATACCGACGACTTTATCGGTTAATTGAAAGCTATCTTGCTCAGCTAATATCATCAAAGCAGAAAATACATATTCAACAACCGCGATAGCATTACAACCTGGGGCTGATGAAAAACCAATTTGTTGCTGTTTTAACCATGCAATATCGACATGATCGAAACCCGCAGTCGCAGTTCCAACAAATTTTACTGACTTGCCTGATAATAAGGATTCATTGACTTTAGTAATTGATCTCACCATTAAGGCATCAGAATCATTCAGCTCATCAGTAGGTAATGGGCGACCAGAAACAGCTTTTACCTCACCTAATTGGCGGAAAAGTTGTTCCGCATAAGGCATATTTTCATCAACCAGAATTTTCACGGTGTTATCTCACTGATTTGGTATTTATGTGTGTCAACAATCAATCGAAAAATAAAATTAAGCGGTCTATTTTGCCACTTATTCACAGCAAAGCCTATTATTGACAGTAAAATCCGCCTAGATTTTAAGTAAATATATGAAAAGAAGGCTTAACAATTGGGTAATCGACGAAAACGTTCCGGTGTTGTGCCAGCATATTGTTGAAACATCGCAATAAATGAAGATGAAGAGCTATATCCCACATCAAATGCGATTTCATTCACGCTTTTCCCTTGTTCTAATAAAGAAATTGCATGTAAAAAGCGTAGGCGCTTACGCCATTCACTAAATGACATACCTAATTCTTGTTGGCAACGACGAGAAAGTGTTCTTTCTGAGGTATAACGCTTTTTAGCCCATTCTTCTAACGAGGTATTATCTGCCGGGTCCTGCTCTAATACAGAAAGTATGGGAGCCAGTAATTTATCTTTAGAAGATGGTAAATAAGTATGATGTATTGGCGAAGCTTTAAGTTGATCAATTAGTACTTGAGCTAAGCGAAAATCTTCTTCTATTTGTGGTTTACAGACACCACGATGAAAAAAGTCGGAAAATATGGTTGAAAAAATAGCACTTAATTGAATCAAACAAGGTTTATCTAATAATCCTTCACACCAACTTGGTGCGATATCTAGTACCTTAAAAGAGAGTGTTTTTTTATTGTAGCTGGCATGCCCTACGTTTTTGGGTATCCATACACTAAATTCTGGTGGCGCTAAAAACCGCTGTCCTCCGGCTTCTAAATCCATCACACCAGAAATCACATAAAGTAACTGACCAAAATCATGTTGATGATAAACAAACTCTGTTTCAGCTAATAATTGCTCATCACGAAATCGAACTGTATCTGGATCAGACAATAACCATTGCATTTTTTGTTGTTCAATTGTCATCTTTATGTTGTTCTCTTGTCATGTTGTCTTTATTGGTCTACATGTTGTCTGGTTTTCATTATATATATCTAATCAGACAGACTTACAATAGCGACCTGGTTTAAAAATAGATGTGAGAACAATGAAAAACGCAATTTTTCCGCTTTTAGCGGTGCTAATCTGGTCCATTAATGCAGTCGTCAATAAAGCAGCCGCGTCTGTTATCGATCCTGCTGCAATCTCTTTTTATCGTTGGTTCCTCGCCTTTTTAATTATGACACCTTTTTTGATTATGCCAGTTTGGCATCATCGTAAAACCGTCAAACAATATTGGTGGAAATTATTTATTCTTGGTGCATTAGGGATGGTGATGTACCAAAGTTTAGCTTATTATGCAGCACATTATGTTAGTGCAACATTTATGGGGATCTTGAACTCTCTCATCCCATTATTAACCGTTATTATTAGTATTTTTGTTTTACGTGTTGTACCTACGGTTGGTATTGTTTTAGGCACAGTGCTTTCAATTAGTGGCTTAGTTTGGCTCATTAGCCGTGGCGAACCCTCTCAGCTACTTTCCCAAGGTTTGGGTTATGGTGAGCTGATGATGTTTATTGCTTCGGCGTCATACGCCCTTTATGGTGTGTTAACAAAACGATGGTCAATTGCACTACCTAACTGGCAATCACTTTATGTGCAAATTGGATTTGGTGTTCTGTTATTATTGCCAAACTTCTTTCTTGCCGAAAGTGTTGCGTTAACAAAAGATAATATTGGATTAGTTATCTTTGCAGGTATCGGAGCTTCTATTCTTGCACCTTATCTGTGGATTTTAGGTGTGATGAAATTAGGTGCAAATACGACCTCTATATTTATGAACCTAATGCCATTATTTACTGCAATGATTGCTATCGCACTTCTCGGTGAAGAAATGCATAGTTATCACTTAGTGGGTGGTGGTATTGTGTTACTAGGTGTGCTCTTAGTGCAACAACTTAGAACACCACTGAATTTCCGACGTCAGTCTGCTCAGAAAAAAGCAGATTGTCATCAGGAGATGTGAGTCAATGTCAAAAAGACAACAATAAAAAAATGCCGGCTAAATTCTTAGCCGGTCACATTCATATGTTAGGTTTAATAAATAAAACTGACACAAGAAATCAAAGTATAAAATATAAAGTAATACAAGTATCCGTGGCAAACATTACCAACTTTTATATTAAATAGCTTCTACTTATTTGTAATAAAATAACCCAGATCAATTTTTTTGCGCTCTTTTTGTCTTATTCAACCTTTCCATTCTCCTAACCCCATATAAAACAAAATATTTAATAATTTTGGATCAAATTAAATTAAACGATTGAAATAAAATGAATCTAATTTATTTTTCTCAATATAAACAATATATTAACAAAATTTGTCTATTTTATTAGAGTAATAAAATGAGCAACTATTAGGAAAGGTATTTTTAAGCGTTGTTTATATAATCTTTTTTTAATGATTTTTATTCGAAAGATATCTTTATTAGAATAATAAATTATTATGTATAATGAATTTCAAATAAAAAAGCAGACCTCATTAAAATGAAGCCTGCTTTTTTTATAAGTAAATATAAGTATATCTAACTATTTTTTATATTTGCTCATGACTAATGAAGCATTCGTACCACCAAAACCAAAGCTATTTGACATTACAGTCTCCAGCTTCTGTTCGGTTGGTTGAGTAATGATATTCATTCCCTTTGCTTTATCGTCTAATTCTTCGATATTGATGCTTGGTGCAATAAATCCATGCTCTAACATCAGTAAGCTATAAATTGCTTCATGCACACCAGCAGCACCTAATGAGTGACCCGTCATGGCTTTTGTTGCTGAGATAGCTGGAGTATGCGAACCAAACACTTCAGTGATAGCTTCAAGCTCTTTTAAATCGCCAACTGGCGTTGAAGTACCGTGTGTATTGATATAATCAACTTTATCAATACCTTGCATTGCCATTTGCATACAACGTACAGCACCTTCACCTGAAGGAGCAACCATATCTGCACCATCAGACGTTGCACCATAACCTACGACTTCACCATAGATATGTGCACCACGCGCTAATGCGTGTTCTAACTCTTCAACCACCACAATACCGCCACCGCCTGCGATAACAAAACCATCACGGTTTTTATCGTAAGTACGAGAAGCTTTGGTTGGTGTTTCGTTATATTTAGTTGAAAGTGCACCCATTGCGTCAAATTCGCAGGTCATTTCCCAACTTAACTCTTCACCACCACCAGCAAAGACAACATCTTGTTTGCCTAACTGGATAAGTTCAACGGCGTGACCAATACAGTGTGCTGATGTTGAACAAGCAGAACTGATTGAATAGTTAACGCCTTTAATTTTGAAAGGTGTTGCTAAACAAGCTGAAACACCTGATGCCATTGCACGAGTTACCATATAAGGACCTACGCCACGTAGACCTTTCGCTCTCATGCCATCAGAACCTTGCACTTGGTTACGTGGAGAACCACCACCAGAGCCAACGACTAAGCCAGAACGGATATTTGAGACTTGGTCTTCTGTCAGACCTGAATCGGCAATTGCCTCTTGCATAGATAAATAGGCATAAACCGATGCGTCGCTCATAAAACGGCGGATTTTACGGTCAATAAGACCTTCAGTATCAAGCTTAACATTGCCCCAAATGTGGCTACGAAGCCCCATCTCTTTAAATTCTTCTGAGAAAGTTATCCCGGAACGACCTTCTTTTAAAGAATCCAGCACTTCTTTCTGGTTATTACCAATGCTCGAAACAATACCCAGACCCGTGATCACTGCGCGCTTCATTCATACCTCTTTACAATAATAGTTGTAGCTGCGGGATTTCTGA
>JAEYFY010000123.1 GCA_023454395.1 Pseudomonadota bacterium | reverse complement strand
CTTCTTCAAGTCCTGTTATTGTTGATTTCAGTGAAATCCCAACTTCTGCATTAGCAAATATGCAGAAAGCAGGTAACGTTAAAAAAGATATCGAATTACAAGACTGTGATACTACCGTAGCAAAAACAGCAACTGTTAGCTATACACCAAGCGTTGTTAATGCAACAAATAAAGACTTAGCATCTTTCGTATCTGGCTCCGCTTCTGGCGCGGGTATCGGCTTAATGGATGCTGGTAGCAAATCAGTAAAATGGAATACAGCAACAACACCAGTACAATTAGTTAATGGTGTTTCTAAGATCCCATTTGTTGCTTACGTTCAAGCTGAATCAGCAGATGCAACTGTAACTCCAGGTGAATTCCAAGCCGTTATCAACTTCCAAGTTGATTATCAGTAATCGTTTTATTTATTTAAATTAATTAAATAATAAATTAATTACTGCATTAACGCAGGGGACATCCTCTGCGTTAAATTCTATAAAACACTTCAATTTAATAAAATAGAATAAAAAGTAATGAAATAAATATTCATTATTTAATTACTTTTTATTTTATTAATAATTAGGCGTTTATTCATGTTAATTTCTTTTTTTCACAGCACAATATGGAAAAACATTTGTGCCATTTTGCTATTGTGCTTAGCGTTTTTCGCTCAAGCCGAGCTTGATGATTCTGTGGAATTTAACATTCATATGCTAGATGCCGAAGACAGAGATAATGTCGATTTATCTCGTTTTGCAACCTCTAATTACATTATTCCGGGTATGTACTACTTAGATATCCGTATAAATGGTCGTGACTTCCCTCGCCAAAACATTAATTATGTTGAAGTGAAGCCCAATTATTCCATCGCTTGTATTGACCCTACTCTTCTAAAAAAGTTAACAGTTAACGAAGAAAATCAAAAATTTATCGAAGAAATCTCGCCTGATTGTTTCGATATTAGTCAATTACCAGGTATCTCTATCAAAAATGATGGTGGTATTCTCGATATTGTTATGCCTCGTTCATTAATGAAATATGAAGATACGGATTGGACACCACCTGAATTGTGGGACCCAGGTGTATCTGGGTTATTAGTTGACTATACCTTAACGGGTATATCGACTCGTCCGAATAAAGGCAGTAATAACAACTCATTGACAGGATATGGGCAAGCTGGAATTAATCTTGGTGAATGGCGACTACGTGCTGAATATCAAGGAAACTATTCATCTGAATATTCATCAAATAATAGCTTTGATTGGAATCAGATTTACGCATATAAACCCTTACCTAACCAAGCAGCAAAATTAACACTTGGTGAAACTTATTTAAACTCTCAAGTTTTTGATAGTTTTCGTTTTACAGGTGCCAATATACAAAGTGATGAAAGAATGTTGCCTCCTTCTTTGCAAGGTTATGCACCTGAAATTCATGGCATCGCAAACACTAATGCTAAAGTGACTGTAACGCAAAACGGTCGCTTAATTTATGAAACCACGGTACCGGCTGGTCCTTTTGTTATTAAACATTTACAAGACACAGTACAAGGTCAATTAAATGTCAGAGTCGAAGAGCAAAACGGTAAAGTAAACGAATTCCAAGTACAAACAGCCAATCTACCTTATATGACTCGCCCAGGCTCCGTGCGTTATAACACATCAATGGGTCAGCCATCACTCAACAACCATAAAATGCAAGGTCCTGTTTTTTATCAAGGCGATTTTTCATGGGGTATGAATAATACATGGTCGCTATATGGTGGGGCTTTGTTGACTGCTAAAGATTACAATGCGTGGTCATTAGGTTTAGGTCATGATATGGGACGTTTAGGTACGCTTTCAGGTGACATTACTCAGTCTTATAGCAAAACCTATGATAATGAAAATATCAACGGTATGTCGTTCAAACTAAACTATGCAAAAACATTTGATGAATACCATAGTACGATTACTTTTGCTGGTTACCGTTTTTCAGAGAAAACTTTCCGATCTTTCTCTCAATATATAGATGAGCGTTACAACGACATTAATAACAATGGTTATGAAAAAGAGATGTATACCATTACAGGTAACAAAACTTTTTGGGCCGATGATATTGAAAAATCGACAACACTTTATCTCTCTTATCGACACCAAAACTATTGGGATAAAAATACACAAGAACAATATGGTGTTACGGTAAGCCGTAATTTCTCTATTATGGGTATAGAGCAAATTAATACTAACTTATCTGCATTCCGTACTCAGCATAAAGGAAATACCGATGACAGTATTTCTTTCAATATTTCAATTCCATTAGGAAGTGGCAAAAGCATTGGTTATAGCTTGCAAGACAGTAACGGAAAAGTGAACCAAATGGCCTCTTATTCTGATAATAGCAATTATAATAATCTATGGCGTGTCCGTGCAGGTTTAAGCTCTGACAATAAAGCTAATACTGATGGTTATTATCAACACCGTTCGCAATATGCAGAAATTAACGCCAATGCAAGCTATCAACAAGATAATTATGTGGCACTAGGTGCAACAGTTAAAGGTGGATTTACGGCAACACGTCATGGTGCGGCATTACATAGCAGTAGCATGACATCAAGTACTGCTCGCATGATGGTTGATACTGATGGAGTTGCAGGCGTGCCCTTTAATAATCAAAGCACAACGACAAACCTATTTGGTATTGGGGTATTAACTGACTTAACTAGTTATAACAATGTTGATGCTCGCATTGATGTTGATAAAATGAATTCAGATATTGAAACACATAAAGCCATTACTTCTGCCACATTAACTGAAGGTGCGATTGGCTACTATAAATTCCCTGTTCGCCAAGGTGAGCGCCTGATGGCTATCTTACAAACCGTCGATCAAAAACACCCGCCATTTGGTGCCGAAATCACCAATAAAAACGGTGAAAATATGGGAATGGTGATGGAAGATGGTTTAGTTTATATCGCCGGTGTTAACCTTAATGAATCATTAAACGTGATCTGGGGTGGTAAAACCCAATGTACGATTACAATTCCTGCAGCAATTAACGATCCACTAAAACATGAATTGTTATTATGTCAGGGATTTTAATGAATAAAATGAATTACTAGAGATAATTGTATGAACTCATTCAACACACTCAAAACGCTTTTTTGTGGCTCCTTAATTGCACTCAGTATAGTGAGTACAACTCAAGCTGGCGTGTCATTAGATAGAACTCGTATTGTATTAATGGGCAACGAAAACTCAGCTAGCGTAAACCTAAAAAATACTAGCCCTGATATTCCTTTCTTAGCTCAATCGTGGGTTGAAAATGAACACGGGCAAAAAATCGCTTCTCCTTTAGTCGCGTTGCCACCTTTACAGCGTCTTGATGGTGACCAAAAAGGCGTTGTCAGAATTACCAAAACAGCTGAAATTGGTCTTTTACCACAAGATAGAGAATCACTATTTTATTTAAACGTGCGTGAAATTCCACCAGCACCCAAACAAGCTAACGTGTTGCAAATGGCAATGCAGTCTCGCATTAAATTGTTCTATCGCCCAACGGCTATTATTCCTGAAAAACCGGGCATGATTTGGCAAGACCAATTAGTGTTTAAAAAACAAGGTAATCAATTTATTGCCGAAAACCCAACACCTTACTACATCACCATTATTGGGCTTTCTAATAAATTGAATGGTGAAGATAGTGATAAGTTAACCACCTTCCCTGGTTTAATGGTTGCGCCTAAATCATCCCTGGAAATCCCAGTTAAAACCAGTAACGTCAATCAATTTTACATGATGTATGTAAATGATTACGGCGGGCATCCAGAATTAAAATTTGTTTGCCAACAAAATAGCTGTAAAGCAGCACCAAAAGAACAACAACCGAAATATTAATTCACTTAACGCCGGTAGGAATAAAATGAAATTAACAACAGCAAATTTTTATTTCAATACGCTAAAATTACTTTTTACTGGCGCAATGTTATGTACTCCAATTGTTGCTTCTGCTTATATTCATGGTGAAGTTCGCACTGTCGGCGGCCCTAATATCTTTAGGGTTGCATTAGATAACGCGACATTTCCTAATAACCGACCGGGCGAAACTGCCACAGTAAACTTTTCTTTGCCCGATAGATACTTAGCAACCGTTTATTGCCCTAAAGATCCCTTGGTTTCAAATTCTCGCACTTATTATATGGCAAATTCTGACCTACGCTATTTAGGTAATAATTACTATGAACTTAATGAGTACGTCGATGTTCAGATCAAGTTTTCTATTTGGGGTCCTGAATCACTTCCTACTGTTCCTTTTATTGAAAAACCGAACAATCGAAATGGACAACAAGGTTGCCGTATCCCTGAATCACCAAAACCCAATATGTCGTCAGGAAGTAGTGGTGTATTAGTCTTTCGCTTGAAAAAACCGATTATTAACGGGGTTTCATTAACAGGGCAAGCTGTCGCTCAAATGTATGCACGCGTAGGTAATGGCTTATATCAAGAATATGGTCCAGAGCCAATTTCAAAATTAGTGATTAGTTCAGGAATATTAACCACTGAAGATAGATGTACATTTAATAATGGCTCTCCTATTACCTTTGATTTTGGCAATGTCGGTAATACTTCTGACTATTTAAATGGTCAAAACTACAAGATCACGCGTAATATCCCAATCAAGTGTGAAGGTGGTAGTTTTACTAATCCTAATAGTAAAATTATGTTTAAAATTCAAACGGGTAGTTCAGGTGTCGCTAGTTTTAACCCTAATTACCTTGGCACAACAGGACCTGTAGATAGAACAAATTTAGGTATTGTTTTAAGAGACAAATCAGGAACGATTGTGCCACCTAATCAATATTTTTCTGTCGGGAAACTGAATAATTTTAAAGGTAGCTGGGAAGTCACAGCAGCCCCCATTGCCAAAACAGGTAGCAAAATTACAGAAGGTGAATTCTCAGCACATGCCACATTAGTTGCGGAGTTTATGTAATGAAAAACCCAATAACAAAATCTGCTATTTCTCTTTTATTATTACTTTCACCTTCAGCCTTTGCTGTGACAGAGCTTATTGGGGGTGATATGGAATTTAAAGGTGTGGTGGTTGCACATGGTTGCACCATTGTTGCTGGTGATGAAAATAAAGTAATTGATTTCAAGCAGATATCAGCAAAAGATCTCTATACTTTTCAAAAAAGCGAATCTGTTGCTTTTAGTATTAGTTTAGAAAATTGCAGTCAGGATATTTATAAAAGCGTCACAATTACGTTAGATGGGAAAGAGCACCCTACAATGCCCAATCACCTTGCTGTTGTCGGCACAGGATCTGAAGATCCTAAAAGCATCGGGATTGTATTTACAGATGCTCAACGCAATGTTATTCAATTAAAAAAGCCTAGCTCTACTCGACTTCTTAATGATAAGCGTATTCAGTTTAATTTTGTGACGTATGTTGAGGCATCACCTTCTGCGCTGAAAAATCAAACATTGCTAACGGGTCCTTTCCAAGCACAAGCAACGTATACCCTTAATTATCAGTAAAGAGATATTATTCTTTTATTGCTGGTTCAGTATTGATTATAACTGGACTGTTTTTTTGCTTTTTAAGCTGTTTCTTTTCAGCTCTTCTCATTTTAAAGAATTGGCTTAAAAGCTGTGAACACTCTTCACCTAATACACCCGATGTTATCTCAACTTTATGGTTCATTCCTGGATGCTGTAAAATATCAATAAATGAACCAGCCGCACCTGTTTTTAAATCTGAAGCACCATAAACCACGCGTTTTACCCGACTATGCACAATTGCTCCAGCACACATTACACAAGGTTCGAGGGTAATATAAAGCGTTGCATCGAGTAGGCGATAATTTTGTAAATGCTTTCCCCCTTTGCGTAATGCCATAATCTCTGCATGTGCAGTGGGGTCGTTATCAATAATTGAATGATTCCATCCTTTAGCAATGATTTTATTATCAACGACTAATACTGCGCCCACCGGTATTTCACCGATTTCTTGTGCTTTTTGCGCTTGCTCAATCGCTTTATGCATCC
>JAEYFY010000109.1 GCA_023454395.1 Pseudomonadota bacterium | reverse complement strand
CCTTTTAGGATCTCCTCCATTCCGCGCCACATGGTACCGGAAGACCAAGCCTTAACAACTTTTCCGTTATCAATTTCACAATCGACGCGTAAATGCCCTTCAATACGGGTAATAGGATCAATAGTAATGCGTTGGCTCATGATTTAACCTCAGCCTTTTTTAATTGTATATTTGAGTCTGTTTGTGCTGGTAAAACCGGCAGTAAACGGATAATAAGAATGTAAGCTGTTACTTCAAATGCAACGAAACCAATAGAAATCAGCAATTCACTTGCTGTTGGGAAATAGTGGTAACCATTGCCTGGATTGTAAGCAACTAAAGAGTAGTTCATACGCCACATTGCTGCGCCAATTAGGATAAATACAGCACAGACAAACAACATTTTTGGACTACGGCGGTTATTATTTAAATGCATCAAAATAAGAGGAAGTAACAATAATGCACTTTCAGCAATGAATAACCACGAGAACATATCCCCATTTCCGATATAACTCAGTTTACCGTTCCAAATAACTTCGCCCCAGCGACATACCAAGAAAGCAATCAGTAACACTTCAATCACTTTGGTTAATTTGGTAAATAGCGGTGTTTCATCATCGTTCATGGTGCGGCTTGCCTTTAACAGCGAACCTTCAAAAATGACGATAGTGAAACCAAGGAGAAAGGCCGTTAACAGAGAAAACAGCGGTAACATCTCATAAGATTGCCACAGTGGATGTACTTTCCAACCTGCTGAAATCATTAACGATCCCATTGAAGATTGGTGCATGGTTGGCAGTAAAGCCCCAAGACCAATAATAAAGAACATCGCTTTATTAAGACGCTTCAACGACACTTTCCAACCTAAACGTTCTAATAACGCCGGTAAGAATTCTAATGCCATCACCATAATATAGATGGTCATACAGGTTGCTGTTTCAAACAACACTGAGTTAACGTTAAAGTATTGCGGCATAAAGAAGTGAGGCATGTTCCAATAACGACCGATATCAATGGCGATAGATAAACCACCTAATGAATAGCCGAACAAGCTCGCTAACAATGCAGGGCGTACTAACGGGTGAAATTCCCCTTTATTAAAGACATAAACAGCCCATGCAAGCGCCCAACCGCCACATGCAAAGCCTGTTCCTATCAATAAGTCAAAGGCAATCCAAATCCCCCAAGGATATCCCCCATTCAAATCAGAGACATCGCCCAGGCCCAATACCAAACGCTTACCAATAAGAATAAAACCGAGCACAGCAAGCGGTAAAAATACTCTTACTGCGAGAGTAAATAACTTACCGCCAAGTGGACGAGGATCATGACTCGACATCGTTATCCTCCTTGTGGTGTTCCTGCTCTTGTTTTTTACTATTACGGTTAACCAAATAGGTGATCCCTGCAAGGGCTGCTATTGGTAATACCATGCCTTTGTACAGCGTATGTTGAATATGTTCAGAGCGTGCGCCCGTTGATAATGGTGCCACTTCTGGCATACCTAAATTGCTGAAAGGAACAGCAGAAAGTACCATGACTTGCGTACCGCCACCTTCAAACTCACCATAGATATGATCTTGATATTCAGGAATTTTATGCAGATAAGTGTCGCCACCACTAATGGTTTGGCGTGGGTAATGATATTCTTCACCCGCTTTTTTCGCTAAACGACGTTTTGCTTCTTCCAGCAACTCTTCGCGTGTCCCGAAAATAACCGCACCAGTAGGACAAACTTCAACACAGCCTGGTAATAAGCCTTTATCTAAACGCTCAACCCCTTTTTGGTTACAAAGCTCGCATTTATAGAGCTTACCAAATGGATCATCATAATCGTATTTTGGAATGTTATAAGGGCATCCCACCATACAGTAACGACAACCTGTACAGATATCCGCGTGATAATGGACAATGCCGGTTTTTGGATCTTTGGTTAACGCAGAAACAGGACAAACAGAAACGCAGTTTGCATCAACACAATGCATACATTGTTTCTTAATAAAGGCGTAACCGTTTTCCAGTTGGTCTTTATTTTCACCAGTACCATCACGCCAAATTTGGATAATGTTATTTGTGTAAGGACTTAATTTGTCATTGTTTGACCAAGTCGGATCACCATTAGCGTAAGTATCACCACGCTCCATTGGCTCCGGGTGATTAATTTCCTGACATTTTGTGACACATGCTTGACAGCCTACACACAGTGTAGAGTCGTAGAGCATACCGAGAGACCCAGGAATTGGGGGACGGTTCTGCGCCGCAGCATGACTCGCAGTGGGTGCCATTCCCGCAAGGAGAACCCCACCTGATGCCAGCTTAAAGAAATGACGCCTATTCACCGTTTATCCTCCTGTGAGGCTCCTGTGGCATTCTTGTCACGGCCTAATTGACGCACAGCCATCACACTGACACCCGCAACTGCACCCACGACAGCACCCAGTAAGCCAGCAGCACCATAAGAGACACCACCACCTTCTTTTGCATTAACATCAGGTACTTGTGCTTTTGGTGTTGGCTGATAAACGTTCGCTAATTGGAAAATACCTTTAGTAAAGCCGATACCTTCTTCGTTACAACCATAGCAAGGGTGACCGATACCGACAGGCCAGATCCCACCACCGACATCACAGAATTCTAATGTAGGGCAGTTACCATAAGTTTCAGGGCCTTTACAGCCTAAATGGTATAAACACCAGCCTTGACGATGACCTTCATCACCAAATTCTTTAGCAAAACGACCCGCATCAAAATGAGGGCGACGTTCACAGTTTTCGTGAATTAAACGCTCATAAGCAAAAAGCGGTCTGTTTTTGCTATCTAACTTAGGCAATTTGTTGAAAGTAATAATATGTGCAACAGTAGCTAAAAAGTTATGTGGGTTTGGTGGACATCCTGGAATATTGATAACGGTTTTACCCGGTAAAATAGCTTCCAGTGATTTAGCGCCTGTTGGGTTGCCCCCAGTAGCAGGTACACCACCCCATGCAGAACATGAACCAATAGCAATAATCGCAGCAGCCCCTTCAGCGGCTTCTTTGATATGCTCAAGAATTGGTTTTCCTGCAACCATACAGTAAACACCACCGTCTTTGTCTGGGATTGAACCGTCAACAACGAGGACGTACTTACCTTTGTATTTCTCCATCGCATTGTGTTTATTTTCTTCAGCTTGATCACCAAAAGCTGCAGAAAGCACTTCGTGATATTCGAGTGCGATAACATCAAGAACGAGGTTTTCTAGAGTCGGGTGGGTTGCTCGTAATAAAGACTCCGTACACCCAGTACATTCCTGAGCGCCAATCCAGATAACAGGTGGGCGTTCAGGTGATGCCATTGCTTCTGACATTTCCGCGGCAGCTTTGCCGCTTAATCCCATGGTAGCTGACAACGCAGCACACAATTTCATAAAATCGCGTCGGTTAATACCATGATGGGAAAAAACATTATTCCCCAAGGCCATATATCTCTCCTGATATGATGATTTTTAATTGGAATAATTTTAAAACACCGCCTTTTTAACACTCCGACACAATAATGACTTGATCATTATCAAGCGATAATTCATTAAAA
>JAEYFY010000095.1 GCA_023454395.1 Pseudomonadota bacterium | reverse complement strand
TCGTCATATTCGGGTATACTCTCCAACCTTAACGATTTAGCAGACATAAAAACGCTCCGTGAGGATGCTTGACGCGCTATGATTTTAGACGCTACACCGATTATTACATCACTGTTGGATACCGATGCATATAAGCTCCACATGCAACAAGCGGTTTACCACCATTATAGTGATATTCCTGTCGTTGCTGAGTTCCGCTGTCGGAGTGATGAACGTCTAGGTGAATATGCAACAACCTTACGCCATCAAGTTAATATGATGGCAGACTTGTCATTAACGAATGAAGAATTTAACTATCTTCAGAGCCTCCCCTTTTTCAAAAATGACTATCTGCAATGGTTTAAGCATTTTCGCTTTAAACCAGAACAAGTCAAAATTTCAACAACAGCTGAAAACCAATTGTCGATCAGAATAACGGGGCCTTGGCGCGAAGTTATTCTATGGGAAGTTCCTTTGTTGGCTTTAGTGAGTGAAATTGTACATCGTACTCGTTCTCCTCAAATCACGCCTGATGACGCAGTTAATCAACTACGTAAATTAATTGATATCTTCTACCGTGATGCTGCAGAGCAACAGGTTGACTTAGCTGATTTTAAATTAATGGATTTCGGTACTCGTCGCCGTTTCTCTTATGATGTGCAGTGTGCCATTGTGGATGAGCTAAAAAATCATTTTCCTTATCTTATTGGTACAAGTAACTATCATTTAGCTGAACGTATGCATTTGGCTCCTGTGGGAACGCAAGCTCACGAGTGGTTTCAAGCTCATCAGCAGATTAGCCCTGAACTGGCAAATAGCCAGCGTGCAGCCTTGCAATCTTGGTTAGATGAATATCCAGATCAATTAGGTATTGCATTAACAGATTGCATTACAATGGATGCGTTTTTGCGTGATTTTGATAAAGCCTTTGCAGAGAGCTACCAAGGTTTACGTCACGACTCCGGTGATCCGATTGAATGGGGTGAAAAAGCGATCGCGCATTATGAAAAATTGGGTATTGATCCAATGAGTAAAGTATTAGTCTTTTCTGATAGCCTAGATTTTCAAAAAGCACTGGTCCTTTATAAGCATTTTCATAAGCGCATTCGTCTAATCTTTGGTATTGGCACTCGACTTACTTGTAACATTCCTGAAATAACGCCTCTTAATATTGTAATTAAGCTGGTGGAGTGCAATGGTAAGCCAGTTGCTAAATTATCAGATAGCCCAGGTAAAACGATTTGTGACGACAATGACTTTGTTGACAAGCTACGCAAAGCCTTTGACGTTCCTCTTGTTAAACAGGCCTGTTAATTAGCTAAAAATCTTCATTAATAAAAGAAAGGGTAATAATTGCCCTTTCTTTTGTCATAACATCTGCTTTTATCAATATTTCATCTATTTTTATCAATTTATTTTATACAAAAGCTTTTCTCTTCTTTATTGACTCTTTAAACTAAAATTTCCTACTTGTTTCCTGCGCTATTGCAAGTAACATAGAAAAACTGTCCGACAGGGGCAGAATGAATTAACCAAACAATTATTTTAATTAAACGAAGAGAGATTTATTTATGATCGTTGCGCCTGTAGTCGACGTACTGCAAGGCCGTATCGCGGTTGGCGAAGACGTCACCGTTCGCGGTTGGGTACGTACAAGAAGAGATTCAAAAGCTGGTATCTCATTTCTTACCGTCTATGACGGTTCCTGCTTTAATCCAGTACAGGCCATCATTAATAATAATTTACCGAATTATCAAGATGAAGTGCTGCACTTAACCACAGGCTGTTCTGTGGAAGTCACCGGTAAAATTGTTGAATCTCCGGGCCAGGGACAGAACTTTGAAATTCAAGCCACTAATGTTGTTGTGGTAGGAATGGTCGATGATCCGGAAACTTATCCGATGGCCGCCAAACGTCATAGTATTGAGTACCTACGTGAAGTTGCTCACCTTCGTCCTCGTACTAACTTAATTGGTGCAGTTGCTCGTGTTCGTCACACATTAGCACAAGCACTACATCGTTTCTTCGATGAACAAGGCTTCTTCTGGGTTTCTACGCCACTAATTACAGCGGCTGATACAGAAGGTGCAGGTGAAATGTTCCGTGTTTCTACATTAGATATGAACAACCTGCCACGCACAGATAAAGGCGAAGTCGATTTCAGTGAAGACTTTTTTGGCCGTGAAGCGTTTTTAACGGTTTCTGGTCAGCTAAATGGTGAAACTTACGCCTCTGCATTAAGCAAAGTGTATACTTTCGGCCCCACATTCCGTGCTGAAAACTCAAATACCAGTCGTCACCTTGCTGAATTCTGGATGGTAGAGCCTGAAGTGGCATTTGCTGATCTTAACGATATCGCAGCTCTTGCTGAAAAAATGCTGAAATACACCTTTGCAGCTGTATTAGCAGAGCGTAAAGATGATATGGAGTTCTTTGCACAACGTGTCGATAAAGACGCTATCACACGCTTAGAGAACTTTATCACCTCTGACTTTGCTCAAATTGATTATACCGATGCAGTTACTGTGCTTGAAAACTGTGGTGAGAAATTTGAAAACCCAGTTTATTGGGGTGTTGATCTCTCTTCTGAGCATGAACGTTATCTTGCAGAGAAACACTTTAAAGCACCTGTTGTGGTGAAAAACTATCCGAAAGACATCAAAGCATTCTATATGCGTATGAATGAAGACGGTAAAACAGTTGCAGCAATGGATGTATTAGCACCAGGAATTGGTGAAATCATCGGTGGTTCTCAACGTGAAGAGCGTTTAGATATGTTTGATAAACGTTTAGAAGAAATGGGAATGAATAAAGAAGATTACTGGTGGTATCGCGACCTACGTCGTTATGGCACAGTGCCTCATTCAGGTTTCGGTTTAGGTTTTGAACGTTTAGTTGCTTATGTGACCGGTGTCGCAAACGTTCGTGAAGTTATTCCGTTCCCACGCACACCAAGAAATGCAGATTTTTAATTTAGTGATTAATTAGTATTCAGCTAGAAATTTGCATTGTTGTTTTATTGTACTAGTTTTACTTAAGTCAAGAAGCCAACCTCAAGGTTGGCTTTTTTTATGCATGGCTGTTATTTGATTCAAAAGTTCCCCTAAATACATACTTTGAAATACATAGTTACAATTTGTTACACTTTTTTCGTTTTTGTAGCAAATTGGGGGTAGATAAAATTTTTTACCAATGGAACACTGTCACCCGACACAGACGACACTTAACTCTCATAAATAGTTCCATAAAAATTAAGAAACTATTTCTGGCAGTGGCAAAGGTGTCTGAATAACACCAATGAGGGTAATAATAATGATGAAGCGCAATCTTCTTGCAGTGGTAATCCCAGCTTTAATGTTTGCTGGTGCAGCAAACGCAGCTGAAATGTA
>JAEYFY010000094.1 GCA_023454395.1 Pseudomonadota bacterium | reverse complement strand
CGGTAAATTAACTGCTGCTGGATAATGGTCACTAAGTTACTGACGATATAGTACAGAACCAGACCTGATGGGAACCACAGGAAGAATACGGTAAATACAACCGGCATAAAGGTCATGATTTTTTGTTGCATCGGATCAGTCACTGCTGTAGGAGACAGTTTCTGAATGACGAACATTGTCACACCCATTAATAATGGCAGAATGTAGTATGGATCTTGCGCAGATAAGTCTTGGATCCATAACATAAATGGCGCATGACGTAATTCAACAGAACCCATTAGCATGTAATACAATGCAAGGAAGATTGGCATCTGGATAATTAGTGGTAAACAACCACCCAGAGGATTCACTTTCTCTTGTTTGTATAACGCCATCATTTCTTGGCTCATACGTTGTTTGTCATCACCAATACGTTCACGCAGTGCAGCCAGTTTTGGTTGCAGTAAACGCATTTTCGCCATGGAGGTGTACTGCGCTTTAGTCAGCGGGTACATGATACCACGAACGATAAAGGTGATCATGATGATGGAGAAGCCCCAGTTACCGATAAAACTGTGAAGGAATTTCAACAGTTTAAACAGTGGTTGAGAGATAAACCATAACCAACCGTAGTCTACAGATAGGTCTAAATGTGGCGCAATAGCTGACATTTCTGACTGAATTTCAGGGCCAACCCATAATGTTGAGCTGATATCAGCACTGCTATTTGGTGCAATTGTCACCGGCGCTGATTTATAACCAATCAGAGCAATAGATTTGTTTTCTAAAGTGATAGAGTAGAAGTTATTGTTCTGACTCTCTTTAGAAGGAACCCATGCTGTTGCAAAGTACTGTTGTAACATTGCAACCCAACCATTATTGGTGGTTAGAGATAAGTTTTTATCTTCGATATCACCAAAGCTGTATTTTTTATAGTTGGTTTCATCTGATGAGTATGCCGCACCACGATAAGTGTGTAGCGCAAAGTTGCTGCTACCTGTATCACGGCTTTCTGGCAATTTAACAGATTGTTTTAACTGACCGTAGAAGTTCATGGTCAATGTTTTATCTGTTGTATTCTCAATTTTGTAATCAATACCGATATCGTACTGACCTTTCTTCAAAATGAAGGTTTTGACGAATTTTACGCCTTCTTCATTTACGAAAGTCATAGGTACACGTAATTCATCTTGGTTTTCACCAAGTACAAATTCGTTTTTATCAGCACTATAAACTGGGCGAGATTTCTGATCTGGACCATCAGGGCCGATTAAGCCACTTTGAGCCTGATACAGGAATTGTGGTGTAGTTTCCAGTAAACGGAAAGGTGTTGTCGAATTAAGCTCGGCGGGATAGGCTAACAAATCAGCCTCATCGATAGTACCGCCCTGAGTATTGATGCGAAGATCAAGTACGTCAGTTTTTACGGTAATCAATTTTGCCTGCTCATTGCTGTTACCAGTTACAGCAAGACTATCACTGCTTGGCACGTCCGCTTGTTGCGAGACCTGTGCGGTAGTGGTGGTGTTTTGTGAAACTTTATCACCCTCCCACTGCTGCCAGATCAGGAAAGAAACGAACAGCAAAGCGATGAATAGAAGATTGCGTTGCGAATCCATCGTTAATTTTCTCTGTTATCGTCGTTTTTTCTAGGTGGGACAGGATCATCACCACCTTCGTGTAAAGGGTGGCATTTTAATATGCGTTTCACTGTTAACCAACTACCTTTTATCATTCCAAACCTGCGCAATGCCTCAATTCCGTAATTAGAGCACGTAGGATTAAAACGACAACGAGGCCCCAACAGAGGACTAATCCCCAGTTGATAGCCCCTAATCAGCAAGATCAGGACTTTTGAGCCAAGCGACAATGACGACGCCATAATTTACCCAACACTTCCGTCAATTGATGGTTATCAAGTTCAGCAACCCCTTTTCTTACTAATAGCACAAAATCCATCGGCGGTAATTCGTGCTGATGTAAACGAAAGTATTCACGGGCTAATCGTTTAATACGATTGCGCTCATGAGCACGTTTAACGTTTTTCTTTGCGATTGTTAGACCGATGCGGGGATGCCCCAGCTCATTCTGGCGACCCAAAATAGTAACTTCTGGAGAACTCGCACGTTGTGGTTGCTGGAAAACAAAATTGAAATGCTTGGGAGTTAACAAACGTAACTCCCTTGGAAAAGCGAGCTTAACCACGGAATGGTTAGCTTTTATTATTTCGAAGAAACGGTCAGACGAGCGCGGCCTTTCGCACGACGGCGAGCCAGAACCTGACGACCATTTTTAGTGGCCATACGAGCGCGGAAGCCGTGGTTACGGTTGCGCTTCAGTACAGACGGTTGAAAAGTGCGTTTCATGGCGATTTCTACCTACTTAATATAATTACTGATTCAGCAAATGCGTTGACAGACAGGCGTGCAATAAATAAACAAACCGGTACTTCAATCGCAGCATCAATGATGGAAAGATGCGGGATTGTAATAAAATCACTCAAATGCGTCAATGAAGATGACGCTTTAAGTACCGATTTTTGTCGTCTTTTTTAGCAAACCCGATAATCAATCCTGACTTATGCGCAACGAGTACGCTTATTAGCGACCTAAAAAAGGTCTTAATAAGTGACTTTGTTGGTACAAGCACGCAGGGTGCAAGATTATACGGACTCATGGTGAAAGCGCAAGGATCTTTAGTGGATCAAATGAGAGATATTTGATCGCTTTCTATAAGAAAGGGATATTTATGTGAAGAGAAAGTTATCCCCAATTGCTATTTATAGGGCGACTCAAGTACACTAGAACGCCTTTGCATATTTCATTTGGTGAATTATCGTAAATCAGCAAGCCTGTGGATAAAAACCATAAAAACTGTGCAAAAGAAAGAGGATCTTCGTTTCATTTTGCGATATGATCCCCCGTCACGATCAGAATAGCCAGTCTGCGATCGTGAGTCACGATATAAAAAAATCGTTGTCATCAAGAGTTGTTCCTTATTAAGAATTGAAGAGGAACGGTGTTGTGCACTTTGTATTTAGGCGCACAGTGTTTAACTGCATTGTTTGATTGCATTGTTTAACTGCATTGTTTAACTGCATTTTTCCTGTTTATTTTTAGTCTTGTTTTTTAGGGGAGTCCGCCGTGTCACTTTCGCTTTGGCAGCATTGTCTTGCCCGATTGCAGGATGAGTTACCTGCCACTGAATTTAGTATGTGGATACGTCCCTTGCAGGCAGAACTAAGCGATAATACGCTGGCGCTGTATGCACCTAATCGTTTTGTCTTAGATTGGGTAAGAGAAAAATACATTAATAATATCAATGCATTATTAGTGGATTTTTGTGGCTCTGAAGTCCCTTCTTTACGTTTTGAAGTGGGTAATAAACCGGCATCAGCACGTACTACGGAAAGTATTCCTAAAGCTGTTGTACATCCAACAGTGAATACAGCTCCTCCCCATAGTCAGCCTGTTCGCCCTAGTTGGGATAATCAACCCGCGTCTCAACTGCCTGAACTCAATTATCGTTCTAACGTTAACCCTAAACATAAGTTTGATAACTTCGTTGAAGGTAAATCAAACCAGTTAGCAAGAGCAGCAGCAAGGCAAGTTGCTGATAACCCTGGTGGAGCTTATAACCCACTCTTTTTATATGGTGGAACAGGGCTTGGTAAAACGCACTTGTTACATGCGGTGGGTAACAGCATTATGGAACGTAAAGCGAATGCAAAAGTCGTGTATATGCATTCTGAACGTTTCGTACAAGATATGGTAAAAGCATTACAAAATAATGCGATAGAAGACTTTAAACGCTATTACCGTTCTGTGGATGCACTATTAATTGATGATATTCAATTTTTTGCCAATAAAGAGCGTTCACAAGAAGAATTTTTTCATACCTTTAACGCATTGTTAGAGGGTAATCAGCAAATTATTTTAACGTCAGACCGTTATCCTAAAGAGATAAATGGTGTTGAAGACAGATTAAAATCACGCTTTGGTTGGGGATTAACGGTTGCTATTGAGCCACCAGAACTTGAAACCCGAGTGGCGATTTTGATGAAAAAAGCGGACGAAAACCAAATTCAGTTACCTGACGAAGTGGCCTTTTTTATTGCTAAAAGACTTCGTTCTAACGTCCGTGAGCTTGAAGGTGCATTAAACCGAGTGATTGCTAACGCAAACTTTACAGGTCGCGCGATTACTATCGACTTTGTTCGTGAAGCATTACGTGATCTGCTCGCCTTGCAGGAAAAATTAGTCACTATCGATAATATTCAAAAAACAGTTGCTGAATATTATAAAATTAAAGTCGCTGATTTGCTGTCAAAGCGGAGATCCCGATCGGTTGCCCGTCCGAGGCAAATGGCAATGGCGCTGGCGAAGGAATTAACAAACCACAGCTTGCCTGAAATCGGGGATGCCTTTGGTGGTCGTGATCATACAACAGTCCTTCATGCATGCCGAAAAATAGAGCAATTGCGTGAAGAAAGTCATGACATCAAAGAAGATTTTTCTAACTTAATCAGAACATTATCATCCTAGCGCTATGAAATTTATCATTGAACGTGAACAGCTTCTTAAGCCGCTACAACAAGTAAGTGGCCCTTTAGGTGGTCGTCCAACATTACCTATTTTAGGTAACTTATTGCTTAAGGTAACTGAAAATACCTTATCGCTAACTGGAACTGACCTTGAAATGGAGATGGTGGCAAGAGTTAATCTTAGCCTATCTCATGAAATTGGCGCCACAACTGTTCCTGCGCGTAAGTTTTTTGATATTTGGCGTGGGCTACCAGAAGGTGCTGAAATTAGTGTAGAGCTTGATGGTGATCGCCTATTAGTGCGTTCAGGTCGTAGTCGCTTCTCCTTATCAACATTACCTGCATCTGATTTTCCTAATTTAGATGACTGGCAAAGTGAGGTTGAATTTACTTTGCCTCAAGCAACATTAAAACGTCTAATTGAGTCCACTCAATTTTCAATGGCGCATCAAGATGTGCGTTATTACCTCAACGGTATGTTGTTTGAAACTGAAAATACAGAGTTACGCACAGTTGCAACAGATGGACACCGTTTAGCGGTATGTTCAATGGATATTGGACAATCTTTACCGGGGCATTCTGTTATTGTTCCTCGTAAAGGTGTCATTGAATTAATGCGTTTACTTGATGGCGCGGGTGAAAGTTCACTGCAGCTGCAAATCGGTAGTAATAATATTCGTGCTCATGTAGGTGATTTTATTTTCACCTCGAAGTTGGTTGATGGTCGTTTCCCTGACTATCGTCGAGTATTACCGAAAAACCCAACGAAAACTGTAACTGCGGGCTGTGATATTCTTAAACAGGCATTTTCTCGTGCAGCCATTTTATCCAATGAAAAATTCCGTGGTGTGCGTATAAACCTTACTAACGGTCAATTGAAAATTACAGCAAACAATCCTGAGCAAGAAGAAGCAGAAGAGATTGTTGATGTTCAATATCAAGGCGAAGATATGGAAATTGGCTTTAATGTCAGTTACCTCCTTGATGTACTTAACACATTGAAATGTGAAGAAGTTAAGCTTCTGCTAACCGATGCGGTTTCAAGTGTTCAAGTGGAGAATATGGCAAGTTCTGCGGCCGCTTATGTTGTTATGCCAATGCGTTTATAATAGTCACTAACATGATTTTATCCCGTTTATTGATCCGTCATTTTAGAAATATTGAACAGGCGGATCTGCCATTAGCGGATGGCTTTAATTTCCTTGTGGGGCCTAACGGGAGTGGCAAAACAAGTATACTTGAAGCGATTTATACATTAGGTCACGGGCGCGCATTTCGTAGCTCTCAAGCTAATCGCGTGATCCAGCATGATGAAAATGAATTTATTCTTCATGGGCGCTTAAGTGGGCTAAATGAAGAGAGCCGTGGTTATGCGATTGGATTAAGTAAAGATCGCGAAGGCAATAGTACAGTTCGTATTGATGGCAGCGATGGTCATAAAATTGCAGAGTTAGCAAAATTGTTACCCATGCAATTAATAACACCTGAAGGCTTTACGCTACTAAATGGTGGACCTAAATATCGTCGCGCTTTTATTGATTGGGGTTGTTTTCATAATGAACCTCGATTTTTTGCTGCATGGTCAGATTTAAAACGTGTATTAAAACAACGCAATGCAGCACTGAGGCAAGCAACGTCTTATCGACAACTGATGCCTTGGGATAAAGAACTTATCTTACTAACAGAACAGATAAGTGAATGGCGATCTAAATATACCGAAGATATCGCTAAAGATATTGAAGAAACGTGTCGTCTGTTTTTGCCTGAGTTTTCGTTGAAAGTCAGCTTCCAACGGGGATGGGATAAAGAAACAGATTACGGTGAGTTACTAGCACGTCAATTTGAACGTGATAAAATGTTAGCGTATACCTCACTTGGCGCTCATAAAGCGGATTTACGTATTAGAGCAAACGGCACGCCAGTAGAAGATATGTTGTCACGAGGCCAGCTCAAGTTGTTGATGTGTGCTTTGAGGCTGGCACAAGGTGAATATTTCACTCGTAAGAATGGGCAAAGATGCCTGTATCTGCTCGATGATTTTGCTTCCGAATTAGATGCAAGTCGGCGTCAGTTGTTAGCCGAGCGTCTAAAGTCTACGCAAGCTCAAGTGTTTGTCAGTGCGATAACACAAGGGCAAGTGAAAGATATGCTAGATGTAAATAGCAGGCTATTTAGCGTAGAACGTGGCAAAATAGAGGTTAAACCATAGGAATAAAGCGAGAAACGTTGATGTCGAATACATATGACTCCTCAAGTATCAAAGTATTAAAAGGGCTGGATGCGGTGCGTAAGCGCCCGGGGATGTATATCGGGGATACAGATGATGGAACCGGTCTGCATCACATGGTCTTCGAGGTGGTCGACAACGCAATCGACGAAGCCCTCGCGGGTTTCTGTGATGAGATAA